>DATNLB010000454.1:0-18487 GCA_035603095.1 Candidatus Acidiferrales bacterium | reverse complement strand
CTCCTGGTTAAAGACGTTCTGGTCGGCGAGGATTCCATCACCATTCGTCACAGCATTCCGATTCCTTCGGGTTCGCCCCAAAACGGAGGATCCGACGACCCAAACGGTCAAAATTCCCTTTTGTGTAAGCGGCGTGAGCGGACCGCCTTGCGGCGTTCCTTCATCGACCGCCGTCACCAATCCGTTCTCCAGCACTCCGGCCCTCAGAAAGGCTCCGATCAACTGGAGCATCCGTCGGTCGGCCACGCGCTCGGCCACCGCCGCTATCAGGCGGTCGTGATTCACTTGGTCGAAAAATTTCTCCAAATCCAGGTCAACCACCCAGCGACGCCCTTCGGCGATATATTGCTGCGCCTGTCGCACCGCTTGCCGCGCGCTGCGCCCCGGTCGAAAACCGTGGCTGTGCTCGGAGAACGTCGGGTCCCAGCGCTTCTGCAGAACCTGCAGCACCGCCTGCTGGACAAATCGATCCAACACCGAAGGAATGCCTAATTTTCTCACTCCCCCGTCCGGCTTCGGGATTTCCACCCGCCTCACCGGTTTCGGTTCGTAGGTCCCCGTCAGCAACTGCTCCCGGATTTCTAGCCCATGCTGCTTCAGGTAGTCCGGTAGTTGTTCGACGGTCATCCCGTCCACTCCCGGACTCCCTTTATTAGCCTTGACTCGTTGTAATGCCTGCTTGCAGTTTTCCCACTCGCAGACCTCTTCCATCAGTCGTTCCGTTTCGGCCAGGCTTTCAGGCCTGCGCTTCGCCACCAGCGTTTCGGTCCCTTTCCCGTCGGTCTTCGGAGCTTCACTCCTACCGTCCGCCGGAAAGGCCAGCTCCCCTTGTTCGGGCCGGTTTTTCTGCCGCTGTCCGCTCATGAGTCGCGCTGCTTACTTGCCTTTCCCTTTATTCCCCTTGCGGGGTACCGTTCGGGCCTTCCTCCGCTCTTCTGGAGTAATACGCCCTCTGCTGACTTCTGCGGCATGGTCAGGATGAATCGCTCCACCCTCAGTCACGATTTCGTGACATACCGCAGATCTCCCAAGGTAAGTTCGACCGCCTTCGACGCACAACCGTCGGATTTACCACCGGTGCGCTTGATGGATATGGGCTTCGCGGTCGCTTGCCCGCTCGCCCGCCACCGTAGGCCTCTTATCCGCTGCTTGTTCATCGGCTCGCGTCTTTGCTCCGCGCTTCTTTCGGGCCCCGCCTCGCGGCGGGTGTGATTTAACCCTTGCGCTTTGCTAACCCTTCACCTCCATCAGGTTGAGTAGAGGGCTTTCACCTCTAAGCTGTCGAACATGCTCGGCACACAAGAAAAAGAGCCGGCTCAGGGGAGCCGGCTCTCTCTTTCTCTTGGGGGGTGCTTACTGAGGAGACGTGACTGCAGCGACGGGTTGCAAGCTAAGGGAAACGATCTTGGTACCGATCACTTCACCCGAGACGATCAACTCGACACGGCGGTTTTGCTGACGTCCTTCGGAGGTATCGTTGGACGCGATGGGCCTAGTCTTGCCGAAGCCCGTCGCGGTGGTCGAAGATCCCGGGACGCCTTGCGCTGTTAGATAGCTGCGGACACCTTCGGCGCGTTTCTCCGAGAGTTCCTGATTGAAGGATTCAGTGCCTACGCTATCGGTGTTGCCCTCGACAGCCAGCTTGAGTGACGGATAAGCGAGCACGATCCCGGATATTTTGGACAGCTTCTCGCGGGCCAGCGGGCGGAGCGTGTATTTGCCGGAGTCGAAGAGCACGTCCGACATATTCACGACGAGGCCGCGGGCGGTGTCGCGAGTTTCCAGGATCAAGTTAAATTGCTGGAGGAGACGGGCGCGAAGCTCTTCGCGGTCGCGAACGGCGTCCTTAAGCTGTGCATCGGAGGAGGCCGCGGCGGCGCGATTCCGGTCGGAATCCGCTTCGGCTACATGTTGTTTTTGCTGTGCGTCGTTGCGGTCTCTTTCGGCATCGGCCTGAGCGCCAGCGGCTTGTTGAAGCTGCGCGTCGGAGGAGGCTGCGGCGGCGCGATTCCGGTCGGAATCCGCTTCGGCTACGCGTTGCTTTTTCTGGGCATCGTTGCGGTCTCTTTCGGCATCGGCAGTATTGGCTTCGGCGCTGGCCCGGCGTCGCGATTCCTCATTGGCGCGGGCGTTTGAGGAGGCTTCACGGCCGGCTCCTGCGCTGCGTTCGGTCTCGGCGCGTTCTTCGTCGATATGCTTCACGGCGATTTCACGGGCGTCTTCCGCGGTCTGGACCGCTTCGCGCGACAGGGAAATAAGCGATTTCTTGTTTTCATGCTTTCCGGTGGCGAGCGCATCCGCTTCGTTCATCTGGCTAACGGCCTTTTGGTAGCTTGTAGAGGCGTATCTTTCGGCGCCGGAGGATTGCGCGATGCGCACGGCATTGCGCGCTTCAAAAAATTCGAGCGGCAATTTGGCGTTCAAAATAACCGGGTCGAACTTATAACCGGTGGGGATGTAGCCGCCGCGATCGATCAATTCATACTTGGCATCCACGGCTTCAGTGGCACCGACGGTATCCGCGCGAATGGCGTTCTCGAGGACCACGAGATTGCTTGGACGACGCACGGCATAATAGGGTTCCGCGGTTACGATCAGGGCGAAAGCCTGCAGGTCCGTGGTCACGTCCAGCTTGCTGCGGTGGTTGTCCCCAACCAGTACTTCACCGATGTTCACTGGCCGGCCTTCCGGCGAAATCGCCCACAACACGTAAGTTAGATACTCATTGCCAAAACTCGTGGGCCTGTCCAGCCCAGAAAATTCGACTTCGATTGTCAGGGCCCCGCGCTTGCTATTGACTTTGGCCTCGCCCGCGGCTCCAGGCATCAAATCTGTGCCTTGGAAATCGATCTTGGTGGCCCCACTGCGGTGTCTATAGCTCACCGCCCGGGTCGTACGGCTTACCACATTGTTCCGGAATGTCGGTGTTGGATTGCCGGAGTCTGCCGGCGTTTGCGTAGGGGTCTGCCCTTGGGCCGATGCGCCAAGCGTCATTGCAACTGCCAGAGTGATACCTGATATCTTGAACATGAGGCTCCTTCCAATTATTTCGAGACCCAAGTATCAGGCTTTGTGAGTCTCAATACTGTGCGATAGTGCACGTTTGGCAAGAAAGAATGACGCAAAGCCGGGAATTCCATTGTGTTTATTCAGTTGGGCTGCGGTCTGCGCCGAACTATGTTCCAAACGGGGCTAACAAAACGTGCAAAAAGCACTCGATACGTTGCATACCGTGATGGGACGGCAAGGGAGAATCGGCTGGACAGCGGAAATCTTAGGTAAAGCGAGGGATGGGAGCGTGAAGTAGGAGAAGTTTATGGCTGGTCCGCTACAGAGATCTTGCGAGAGTGACAACCCTCGCTTATTTCCTCTCTACAATGCGCTTTGAAAATATGCTGGCCGATCAGATAGCCGATTACACTACCCACCACTACATCGGACGGAAAATGTTCTCGGCCAGTGAATCGCGTCACCGAAACTGCCGTGGCCGTGCTGTATGCCAGCCATTTCACCCACGGCCGAGGGTATTCGTGGGCAATCACGCTTGCCATCGACCACGTGAATAGAGCGTGTCCGGAAGGAAAGGAACTGCTGAGAGCGTTATTGTGCCAGAAACGTCCGTTGCCGCTGCCCTCAAATGGCCGTTCCCTGCCAGTGATGAGCTGCAGACCTACATACACCGTTACCGTGTTGGCCAAAGCTTCGGCACTCAGGACGCCCGTTTCACGTGCATGTTCATTGTGTGTTGCCATGCCGGAAAGCCAGAGAATTCCTGCGGCCGCCGAAGTTCCGTAGAGACCCACGCTGGAGATATTCCGGCTTACATTGAGACGACTCCCCGGCAGCGCTCTGCTGGCTTGCCTATCCGTCGCAATGAATACTCCCGTACCAGCGAGGAACAATGTATCCCATTTCAGGTTGGAACGATGAAACGGAGCCGAATAAATTTCGGCTTGATCCTTCCGGAAGCGCCCCAATACGTTCTTGAATGCGCCATCTGAGGATCGGCTCCGCGAGCTTTGTGGATCAGCAAGTGGTGGACCGGAGGAGAATTCGCTGGGCGGCAGAAAGCGGACATTCCGATTGAGGCCTGAACTCGGAGCCTGTGCTACATGTCGGATTGCAAAGTTGCCGGCGTCCTGGCAACGAGCCGGCAAGCAACCGAAGGCAGCCAGCAGAATGGCCGCAGCTAGCTGTTCGTGGAGATGGCGCAACGAACGAACTCCATCCCCGTGCACGACCCTGCGCTCTGCAGAACTGGAAGCAGAACAGAAGGCAGTTCCTTCATTCATAGTTTACCCGGAACGAGTCTCTGAGTAGCCAAATTCATTTCACTTTCGCGTGCAGACTTGGCCATGCGCGGCTTGGCCATTTCCTTCTTGACGCTGGCACGTGTCGCTTCGCCGAATTCTTTCCTAACTTTTTTCTTCATCGTGCGGCCCGACCTCGCTTTGAGAGGAACCACACTCCTGCGAGTGAAATAAGTTTACGAGAGTCGGGGTTCGCCGGTCTGTCTTAATACGCACATGTTGACCTGTTCCCTTTCGCACAGACGCGCACCTCTCGATGCATTAGTCTATTCCTGGATCCTGATTCATCGGGATCTACAGCTTTCCTCGAAATCAAAATGGAATTCCTGGCAAAATCCCGAATCGGAACGCTTTTGGTCGTGATCGCGGCTTCATCCGCACTCTTCGCTCAAGACAGTGGACCGGACGAACATCGAAATCATGCAAGCGTCCCGGATGCTCGTCAGATCGTGGGCCAATCGATCGCGGCCACCGAGCGCAGTTGGCAGGCGCGCAACCATTACGTCTACATGGAGCGTGATGAGGATCGCCGTCTGGACTCACTCGGGCAGGTGAAATCGGAAAATGTTGACGTCACCAGAATGATTCTCGTCAACGGCGCTCGCTTCGAGCAGCTCATGGAACACAACGGCCAGCTTCCATCGGCCATTGAACAGAAGAAAAGCAACGAGGATCTCGAGAAGCTGAAGCACGAAACGCCTGCCGAGCAGATTGTGCGGCTCGAGAAGGATCAGGAAAACAAGTCTTTTCTCCGCGACCTGCTCGAGGCCTTCGACTTCCATCTCATCGGCGAAGAGGTAGTCGATGGCAGGCCGGCCTACGTGCTTCAGGCCACGCCGCATCCGGGCTATCATGCTCACGGCAAGTTCGCCAAGATGTTCTCCAAGGTGGAAGGCAAGCTTTGGGTCGACAAGCAGGACTTCGGCTGGATCAAGGTCGACGGCCAGGTAACGCAGTCCTTCTCCATGGGTTTATTCGTAGCCCGCGTGCAGCGTGGCTCGCACATCATTCTGGAGCAGACTTGTGTAGGTGACGCGGTCTGGATGCCGAAGCGCCTCGAAGTACGGGCAAGCGCCAGAATCCTCTTCTTGAAGAATCTCGACATGGACAGAATTCTCACCTACACCGACTATCGCCCGGCCGCGGACGGCGCATATTCCGTGAGCAAATAAATAGGAGCAAGTGGCGCGCCCAAGGGGACGATTTCAGAACTTTTCTCGGCAATTTCGTGGAAAGTTTGCCAGAGGTTGAGGTCCTTGCTGGATTGAACCCGCAGCATGGCTCGAGCTCCTGGGAGAACGTGCTCGGTTTCGCGAGTTAGACCGCTACGGCCTCTAAGAAGAGCCGACTGTTACCCGTATCCACGATCCGGAACTCCCAAGGTCTTTTAGCCCGAGGGTCCAAAGAAGCATTGCGACCGCTGACTCGTGACTGACGATTTGGTGCCGGTACGCCGCCATCCCGTAAACCGATCCGGTATGGGTTGCCTAATGGATGCGCACATCGGTGGCGGTGTGGCATACTGCTCGCCATCAGAATACTTCCCCGGGGAGGTCTCCCTTGAGCCGTCCAACCTGGAGACTCATTCTTCTTGTGATGACGTTTTCAGCCGGCGCATCGCTACTGGCCCAAGAGCAGCCGCAGCAGGCCACGTCGTCCTTGGATCCTGCAGCGCAGCAAATACTTAAGCAAGGCGAAGACGCCCTCGCCGCGCGGCACTACGAAGAGGCGGAGAAGGCCTTCAAGAAAGCGAACAAGATTCAGCACGATATGTGTGTGCGATGCTGGTTCGGTCTGGCCCAGGTTCAGGGGAGGATTGGAGAGCTTGACGAGGCGGTGAAAAGCGCGGGAAGAGGCATATCCGCCGCGACGGATGATTCACAGCGCGCGGAAGGACATGTGCTGCGCGGCTATTGCTTGCTACAGATGAGTCCGCCCGGCAAGAAACCGGACGAAAAGAAGCTGAAGGAAGCAGACGTGGAGTATCGCACCGCGATCCAGCTCGATGAAAAGCTAGCTGAGAGTCACTTGGGGCTGGCCATGGTGCTTTTCAAAGAATTGAAAGATGCAGAGGGAAAAGAAGAGATAAATCACTATCTTCAGGTTGCATCGAAAGGGGAGAGTGCAACTTTTGCTCGTTCTTTGCTGGAAAATCCACGGCGTGCCCGCGAAGAATATGCGCCCGAATTTCAAGTCGTTAGCCTGCAAGGAGAACCAGTGGCGCTTCGCGGGCTAGCCGGAAAGTACGTCGTGCTGGATTTCTGGGCGACCTGGTGCCCGCCGTGCCGTGCATCGGTGGGCGAGTTGAAAGAACTATCGCGCAAGTATCCACGAGACGACGTGGTGCTCGTGAGCGTCAGCGCCGACGAGGATGAGCGGACGTGGCGCGAGTTCGTAGCCAAGAAAAACATGGACTGGCTGCAGTATCGAGACCAAGACAAAAAGGTTCTGCATTTGTTTAACGTCCATGCCTTCCCAACGTACATCGTCATCGATCGGGAAGGAATTATTCGCGAGCGGATAGTGGGCGAGAATCCGCAGCAGAGCATTGTGTTCCGGCTGAAAGACACGCTGGCTAGGTTGGCCCCGCTAAAGTAACTGTTTCTTTTGCGCCTGCGGACACTGGGCAGGATGATGCTTGTCTGGAAGGTGAGTTACATGAAGGGCTCTGAGCAAAATCGGACCACCTTTAAGCAGCCGTTTTGCCGCCATTCGTCACAATT
Organism: Candidatus Acidiferrales bacterium; assembly: GCA_035603095.1. Classification (GTDB taxonomy): domain Bacteria; phylum Acidobacteriota; class Terriglobia; order Acidiferrales; family UBA7541; genus Acidiferrum. The sequence goes on along the minus strand of DATNLB010000454.1, from coordinate 11,454 downwards.
AGTATTACATTTTTATGACAGAGAAAATCGTGGGGTCAATCAAGAAATCGTACACAGGATCTATTTCGGTCTATTTTCTCGAGTGGCTGACTGACCTCACGGTCCAAACGGCTTGAGCAGCATTCAGCGGAATCACACTTTCCTCGAAGCGGACTTCCGGACCGTCGTTCGCGGGAAGTTCAGTCCGATTGGTGATTGAAGATGCGCGTGTTCGGCTATCTTACTATTCGCACTCCGAGATCAGCTTGGTATAAACCTCGCGGGCGTAGTCGTACGCTTTTTGAGCGTCCGGGCGTTCGGCACTGGAAATCTTGGGAGCCTTTTGCGTCCAGCACTGGTTGACAGCGGCAAGACACCATTGCGCGCTCTGACGCGAGGCGCGAATGGGTTTTCCGTCCACCAGAACGAAAATGGGGTTGGTATGCGACGAACCCAAGATGCGCCACGCCATCCAACTGCTGCGCTCGACCTCTACCTCAAAGGCAACCTCCTGAATGCTGCCGTCCGCCATAATGTCCTTATGGGCCACCGTTTTTCCGTTCATTACGAGTTCCACAGGCACTTGGCGCGTGTTTCTGATGCGCGCCCGCTCGATATGCCAAAAGGGCTGCCGATCCACCGGCCGGTCATGGATGCTGTCGCTTGAGATATTGCGGCTATTGAGAGCGTCCGCCCACGACGGATTCCCTCGGTCAGAAGGGATGCTCTCCGCACCCAGCGCAACTGGGTTGAGATACGCCGAGACCTTCACTCGAGCCCTTGCTGTCCCTTTTCCGGTCAGCTTCACCTCGCTCGCATGGGTTCCTACCTCCACGTTATTCACGTTGAAATCCATCAGATGGCTCCTGCCATCGGAGACGTAGCTTCGTCCGGCGCGGAGAGCATCCACCCAGGCGCTATAGCTGAGCGGCCCGTCGACCTTGGCGTAGACGCGACCCTGCCCGACTCGGGCATCTGTGATGCATGGGAAATCGGTCTCGCCTGAGATGCGGGTGCGGAACCCGACGTTAAGCGTGTGATACCAAATGTTCAGCTCCCAAACGTAAGGTGTATCCATGGTGGAAATGAAATCAACGGCATCAGGATGCGTTACGTCAACGATGTATTCGTTCGCTCCAATACTGTCGAACCCCGGAATTTCGTAGTTGGGAAGCTCGTGCGACTTCACTCCAAGTCCCCAGCCAGAGTGTGCAAAACCTACCAATGCCCCTTGCGATTTCCCCCAGCGCAGGATGGGCAGGTCCCAAGTAGGCCACTGCTCTATGCGCACGCAGTGTGGGTAATCCTGGTCCGTGAGTCCGAGTAATACCAAGTGACCGGCGTGGCTCGATGGAAAGCCGGAAACTTCGAGATCGTAATGCATCAGCTCGCCCGGCTTCGAAAGCGGATGATCCTTGCCACTGAAAAATTGCTTCTGATAGTAGTAGCAAGGACCCCAGGTCAGCACAGCGCCGACGTTCAGCTTCTCACCTTCAATTTGGCGGACCATGTCCTCCGGCCGTACACCTTCGGTGGGATTCTGATAGTGTGAGCAGCCGGCGGCATGCACGTGATGATCGCCGGAATACCAGCCGTACTTCGGTGGGTTGATCCACCGCTCCATCGCGAACGACACCTCGCTCGACCCCGTGGCGGTTACCTGTACCTGCTTCGTCTGAGGCTGATATTCAGGCCCCATCGAGCAGGTCACCATATACGTACCCTCCGGTAAGAGAATCGTTTCGCCATTGGCACGATAGACCTGCGGCTGGAAAAAGAGGTCGGGTGCCAGGCGCTTCGAAGGATTTGGATAGAGGCGGCCCAGGGCATCGCGGATGGTGAAGGCGGCGATCGAGGGCGCACCGCTCTCGTCGTGAACCCGCAGCTGTAAGGCATGGGCTGGTAGCGCGTTGAACAATACGGCCATCTCATTGCGAAACCCGATGTCCTGCGTTCCCTGCCCGACACTAAAACTAATGTTGGCGGAGCGCTGTCCTCGGTCGCGGCTGTAGATTTCGAGAATTCGGTATTCGAGCGGAAGACCAGAGAGGCGCTCGGACATTGGGTTTTTGTCGTAGAGCTCGAGGCCCATCCACCGGTCTCGCACATCGGTCGGCGAGACCTTTTTTGGTGGCTCGGCGCTGGAATCCGATTGAACATAAACAGAAAGCGCATTCGCGCTGTCTGTCTCGAGTCGCGCCGTGACTCCAGCTTTGTTGATGACTTTCACCAAAAAAATGCGCGATCCGGCCTCGACTAGTTCGGGCTTTGCTGGACCCGGCTGGACTTTCACGCGGCTTTCTGGATTAATGTCCACAATCGCCAGCACGTATTTATCGAGGACCTGTTCCAACTGCGCAATCGCGGCAGCCTCGTCTGTTTTGGCGATGGCTTCGTTGATCGCGTGCTGATCTCTTTGCGCCAGCGGTTCCCCAAGATACCCAAGGGTGGTTTCCACCTGACGTACCTGCTGCGCGAAAGGCTGGAGGGGAACGCGAGTCTGGGCGGTTCCGGACGCGGCAGTCAGTGCTTGAAGAACACTCCAAATCGAAAAAACAGCGATTCCGGACGTGCTTGGATGGGTGGGGGAATTTGCGAACTTCATGGTGGCACCTGCCTTCATTGCTGGCTATTGTGCGCGTCGAGACGGCGCTGGACAAGGGCCGCGAGTGCGGGAAGTTAGACCGCATCGACCCAATTCACGTGGACGACGATCAAAAGACACAAAGAAGAGCCAAGTTCAAAACAGGGGCGTGCCGCCGAGCAAATTGCCTCTGAATTCAAATTGTGTGTTAAGAAGTTTCTAGCTATCGCGTCTTAGGTTGTAGATGAGCCGAGGAGGGATGCTTGGCGGCCGCGATAGAAAACATCATGGTGACGCAGGCGGTCACAAAGCTTGAGGAAATCTTTCGAGCACACCAGGTCTGTGTCCTCAAGGCTGCCTACCGCGTGACCGGCAGCATGGCGGACGCGGAAGACGTCTCACAATCCGTCTTCCTCCGCTTAGCCCGTGGGACCTTCGACTCGGGCCGTATCTCCAATATGGAGAGTTACTTACGCCGGTCCGCGGTCAATGCCGCCCTGGATCTGATTCGCTCGAGGGGCGATCGAGAGACCGTGCCGGTCGAAACGGCGCACGAGCGACAATCCAATTCCAGCGTATCGCCCGAACGCGCGGCCTCGTCGTTGGAAATCAATAATTGGCTTCGCCAGCAGCTGGCCAAGCTGAATCCCCGCGCTGCCGAAATGTTTGCTCTGCGCTATCTGGAAGGCCTGGACAATCCCGAAATTGCCCGAACGATGGGCACATCGCAAGCCGTGGTGGCGGTGACGCTGCATCGTACTCGCGCGCGACTTAAGAAGAGCTTTCATGCTTTTGGGAAAGGTGCATCATGAAATTATTTCGATCGAAGCAAGACGCCGACCTTGAGCAGGCGATTTCCGAACTTCGCGCCCAGGAGCCCGACGCTAAGACGCTGTCTGCGTCCGCAGAGCGCGTGTGGCAGCGTTTGCAAACAGGCGAAGGCGCAGAAGTCGCAACCAGCGCGGTCCAGCTTATTCGTGGCTGCGCCGACATTCGGTCTCTGCTCCCGGCTTTTCATCGGCAAGAACTTCCTCAGGTTCGTGCACTCATCGTAAGAGATCACCTGCGGGAATGTGTCTCGTGCCGCTCGTATGCGTCTGGCCGCGGAGTTGATGGCGCGGCGACCGTCGGCTGGCAGATGGAGCCTGGCGCACGTGGTTTCCAGTGGAGCTTGGTCAGACTGTCCTTCGCGGCAGCAGCCGTGGCCGTGCTGCTTGCCGCGGTCTGGATTGGTCGCAACTGGTACTTCGCGGGTCCGCCGGGCACACGCGCGCGGGTTGATTCCATCGAAGGGCAAGCGTATCGCATTGGCCCCGCTGGCGAGCGGGCATTGAAACTCGGTGACGAAGTCGGTGAGGGTGAATTTATTCGCACGGCCGCCAATTCCCGTGCCAAGGTGCGGCTGCTCGAGGGATCTCAGGTGGAAATGAATCAGCGCGCAGAATTGGCGGTCAGTGCCAGCCGTCGCGATACAACCATCCATCTCGATCAAGGCAGCATCATTGTGCAAGCCGCAAAGCGTCACACCGGGCACCTGTATGTTAGTGCTCCGGATTGCACGATCGCCGTAACCGGAACGGTTTTTTCGGTGAACTCTGGCACGAAAGGTTCGCGGGTGGCCGTGATTGAAGGAGAAGTGCACGTCAAACACGCTGGAGTGGAATCCATTCTGCATTCGGGCGATGTAGTGGCGACCACGCAGAGCGTCGGCGTCGTACCTGTCCGCGAAGAGATTGGATGGAGCAGCGACCTGGATCATGAACTAGCTTTGCTTGCGGAATTCTCAAAGCTTCGTACGAAACTGGAGGAAATCCAGACCCCCGGTCCGCGCTATGAAAGCAAAATCCTGCCGTTGCTGCCGACGGATACAGTCCTCTATATCGGCATCCCCAATCTTGGAGATGCGCTGCAACAGGCCAACCAAATCTTCCAGCAGCAGCTTTCGCAGAGCACAGTCCTGCAAGATTGGTGGAACAAAAGCGGGAAGTCGAACCAGCATCCGACTCCCCAGGAGTTGATCGACCAAATTCATGCGATAAGCCAGTATTTGGGCGACGAAGTGGTGATTACGGCCAGAGCAAGCTCCGTTTCTGACTCGCACGGTCCAGTGCTGTTAGCCGAAGTGCGGCAGCCCGGACTGAAGGATTACTTGCAGCAACACCTTGCTAACACTTTGACGAGTGGACAAGGCACGGGCAATCTGCGGGTCGTAGACGCGCAGTCGCTCTCGTCGCTGAGTGGCGATGAGCGCGGCATGATAATGCTGGTCAGACCCAAGACGCTGGTTGTCGGTGGTGACGCCGCCTCGGTTCGGCAGATGAGCGCGCAGCTCGATGCCGGAGCAACGCTTTTCGCCGGGATGGATTTTGGGCAGCGGATTGCGAATGTCTACAGCCGCGGTACGGAGACGTTAGTTGCTGCGAACCTCGGCCAGATTGTAAAGAGCGTGAATGCGAAGCAAGAAGAGTCGCAAGCGCTTCGGAACAGTGGCTTCAACGAGATCAAGTATTTGATCGCGACGCGCGGTGAGTCTGCCAGTCAAGGAGATAACCGGATTACCCTGGAATTTAACGGGCAGCGGCACGGCATGGCCTCCTGGCTGGCGGCTCCAGCTCCCATGGGTTCGTTGGAATATGTTTCCACAAACGCCGGAGCGGCGGTCTCCTTCGTTGCGAAACAGCCCGCGCTCATGCTGGATGATATTTTCAACACCATCGGCGCTTCCGACCCTAACTTCAAACAGGGCCTGGCTCGCACAAATGCAGAGCTCGGTCTGGACCTGCGTAACGATCTGGCAAGCGCGCTGGGCGGAGAACTGACACTGGCGCTCGATGGCCCAGTTCTTCCGACACCTTCCTGGAAAGCAGTAATCGAAGTTAACAATTCGGGAGCGCTCCAGGTAGCCATCGATAAGCTGGTGCAGAGCTTTAATCTTGACGCACAAAAGTCAAACCGGCCGGGTGTAACAATCAATCAGGCACAGGTTGGTGGGCGAACGTTCTACACGATCGAATCGCAAGTTGGTGGACTTTCGACCGAGTACGATTACACCTTCGCGGACGGCTATATGATCATGGCACCTTCTCGCGCGCTGCTTCTCGCCGCTCTGCAAACACACGCAAACGGCACCTCACTGGCTCGCTCCGCCTCGTTTCGTGCTCTCCTCCCCAAGGACAATCAAGCGAACTTCTCGGCGATGATTTATCAAAATCTCAGCCCGATTCTGAAACCGCTCGCTTCCCAGCTTACTTCCGGGCAGTTGGCGCTCCTGCAACAGCTGGCAGTCGACGCCAAACCGAGCGTATTCTGTGCTTACGGGGAAAGTGATCGCATCGAGGTGGACAGCAGCGGCAAGCTGTTTGACTTGAATCCAGGTCTTCCAACTTTGATCCACCTGCTGGGTTTGTCCAATCACGGAACCTCGCACCAAGCCAATCCGTAATGATTGGTAGATGATGAACCCAACCATCGAGCTCAATGGGCTCGAAGTACAACTCGGCGGCCGAACGATCCTTCATGGTCTAACGGGCATTTTGAAGGGTCGGGCTATTGGGCTGCTCGGACCCAATGGCGCCGGCAAGTCCACGCTCATCAACACGCTGTTGGGTTTTCACTCCCCGTCCAAGGGGAGCGCCTGCGTGCTCGGGCTCGACTCTCACACTAACGGCAAGGCGCTTCGATCGCTTGTGGGGTACATGCCTGAGAACGACGCTTTTATCTCAAAAATGTCCGGGGTCCGCTTTGTTCGCTACATGGCAGAGATTTCCGGCCTTCCCCCCGCTCAAGCGATGGAGCGCGCGCACGAAGCTTTCGTCTATGTGGGGTTAGGCGAAGCGCGTTATCGCCCGGTGGGGACGTATTCTCTTGGCATGAAACAACTAGCGAAGTTGGCCCAGGCGATCGCGCACGGCCCCAAGGTTTTGATTCTGGACGAACCAACGAACGGCATGGACCCGCCTGCGCGCAAGCGCTTGATCGAACTGATTCGCGAAATCCGGGAGGCCAGTGATATCTGCCTGCTGCTTTCCTCGCATCTTCTGCGCGACGTGGAAGAAACCTGCGATGAGGTGCTGATCCTGCGCAACGGGCAAATCGCTTCCATCTGCAACCTCGTCGAGGAACGGCGCGCCAATCGCAAGTTCCTCGAGTTGGAAACGATTGGCGCCGAGGCAACATTTACATCCACGCTCGAGGGCCTCGGCTGTGAGTGCGCGGTTTTCACCAACGGTCGCATCAAGGTCGTTATGCCGGACGGCGTGGAAATCAAGGAGGTGTTCAAGGTTGCGGCGGACAAGGGCGTGCAGATTCGCCGCATGAATCATCGTCGCGATTCACTGGAAGACATTTTCCTCAACGCGATGGAACTAACGGGAGCGGCGGATGGCCGTATATAAGCGCAGGTACGCTCCGTATACCGGGTCTCTGACGCCGGAACGGTCGCGGTTTTTCGTCCTGACGCGTTATGCGTTCGCCGACCTTTTTAAATCCCGCTTCTTCGTTCTTCTTTTGATTCTTAGCCTTGTGCCAACCCTGTTTTTCGCAGGCTACATATTCATCGCCAACAACAAAGCAGTGCAATTGCTTCTGCCCATGGGCCCGGCCGATATGTTCTCAGTGGAAGCCAGATTCTTCACGTTCATCATGCTCGTGCAGACCCAGGCAGCCTTTCTTTTGAACTGCTGGGTTGGTCCGATCTTGATCGCGGGAGATTTGACCAACGGCGCCCTCCCGCTTTTTCTGAGCCGGCCGTTCAGCCGGACCGATTATGTTCTTGGAAAGCTTGCCGTTATGGGCCTTCTTCTGTCAGGTGTCACGTGGGTACCCAGCTTGCTGTTATTCACCCTGCAGGCAGGGTTGGCAAAGGGCGACTGGATCTGGTCGCACATGTGGATGGTCGTTCCGATCGTGTTGTGCTCTGTGATTTGGATCCTGATGCTTTCTCTCATTTCTCTGGCCGTGTCGGCGTGGGTCAAGTTGCGAATTGTGGCAACGGGGGTAATCTTCATCTCATTTTTCATCCCTGCGGGGCTCGGTGAGATGTTCAACGCTATTATGGGCACCATTTGGGGCCGACTGCTGAATTTTTCATATTTGTTCCAGATCATTTTGGCGAGAGGATTTCGTGAACCATCCAGGCTGCTGGGTAGTATGGGTTGGAACGAAATCCCCGTTCCCGCGGCATGGGGCGTCCTGATTTTCGTCTGCCTGCTTTCGCTTGTCATTCTCAATGCGCGATTGCGCGCCCGTGACACGGTGCGCGGATGACCTCAAGCGCCCGACAAATCTTTTTCGAAGATGTCTCCAAGTTTTACGGAGAAGTTCTCGGCGTGAACAAAGTGAGCTTCTCTCTGGAGCCGGGGATTACCAGCCTCGTCGGCCCCAACGGTTCGGGCAAGACCACACTGATGAACTTACTGACTGGCCTGATCAGACCTTCACAAGGCGCAATTTACGTCCTCGGCCTTACCCCGCAACAACCTATCGAGTTCTTCCGGCAAGTCGGATACTGCACGCAGTTTGATTCCTTCCCTCCTGGCACGAATGGCTACGACTTCATTTATTGGCCGCTGCGTCTTCATGGTTTTGGCCGCGACCAGGCAGCGAAGCTCACGAACGAAGCCCTGGAACGCGCCGGCATGGCGCAGGTGGCACGGCGCAAAGTGGCAGGCTACAGCAAAGGGATGCGACAGCGCATTCGCCTGGCGCAGGCCATTGCGCATCATCCGTCCGTGCTGGTTCTCGACGAACCGCTAAACGGCCTTGATCCGATGGCTCGCGCGGAATCGATCGCGCTCTTCGAAGCGATTGCCAAGCAGGGGATGCACGTGATCATTTCCAGCCATATTTTGGAGGAAGTCGATCGAATCTCCGACCGCGTGGTGTTGATGAGCAGCGGCTACGTCGTTGCCGAAGGACAGATTCGCGAGGTTCGCAAGGAGGTCCACGATCATCCCATGCAGATCCTTGTCCGATGCTCGAATGCAGCGCGGTTGGCGGCGGCGGCGTTCGAACTCGATCACGTTGTCGAGGCTAAAATTCTGAATGATGGCCATGGCGTCCTGGTGCGCACGCGTGATGCGGAGCAGTTCTATCTTTTACTGAACAAGATCGTTTCCGGCGGTCTCGTCGAAGTCGATGCGGTTGCGCCCGCCGACGACGACGTCAACTCCATCTATCAATATCTCATCGGATCTGATGGAGGACCGGCGTGAGTGCCCAAGATTTAGTCGCGCGAGCCCAAAGGTGGTCGAAGGAGCAGCCTTGGCGACTCTTTGGAAGCCAGATCTTCATCCTTGTGCGCAACGAAGTTCGCCGGAACCTGTTTACGCGCCGCAGGATTTGGATCTATCTGCTCGCTTTGATTCCCGTGCTCATCATCCTGGCACACGTCATCTTCGATAGAAATGAACCCGCGGGCCCGCCCCAAATAGAGAACGATACACAAGTCCTCGCGGGAATCGTCCAACTCTACTATTTCCGGCTGGGTATCTTCTTCGCTTGCATGGCGATCTTTACGTGGCTATTCCGTGGCGAAATGGTGGAACGCACGCTCCATTATCAATTTCTCGCCCCGGTAAGAAGAGAAGTTCTGGTGGTAGGAAAGTTTCTTGCCGGCGCGGTCGTTGCCATTGCACTGTTCGAAACAGCCGTCCTTGCTTGCGTCTTCCTAATGTATAGCCGTTTTGGTTCAGCGGGCAAATCGTATGTTTTTGATGGGCCGGGCCTCGGCCAGTTGGGGTCCTATCTTCTGGTGACGGCTCTAGCCTGTCTCGGCTATGGCGCCGTGTTTCTCGCTCTCAGCCTTTTATTCAAGAATCCGATCATCCCCGGCGTCGTGATCATGGGATGGGAAACGATCGCGCCAATCTTTCCTGCCTGGGCCCAGCGGCTCAGCGTCACTTTCTATCTGAAGCACATCTGCCCCGTTAGTCTGCCCATCCGTGGCCCCCTGGCCATTTTCACTATCGTGGCCGAACCCGTCTCTCCATTTATTGCCGTCCTCGGCTTGCTCTGTCTTACCATCGCGATTCTTGCTCTATCATGCTTCCTCATTCATCGGATGGAGATCACTTACACGGCAGAGTAGGCACGACCCACGTACAAGTGCCTGATCAATCCGCTAATCGGATTTCATGTGGCCTTCAAGGTTCCGAAACAGGCATCTGGGAAGTTTGGGCCGGATCGCCAGCCCTTGGCACGTATTATGCGTAATTGCGGAGAATTGGATTTAACCAATTAGCACGGGCGCTTTCGAGTGCCTCGCGTGTATTACGTTTCTATGACAGAGGATGATTCTCGACGGACGCAAGATGAAGTTCGCTTCACGCAAACAATTGAATCAACAGAAGAATGCTAAAAAACAATTTAATCCAGTCATGCTGGTCCATCTGTCAAAAAGCAGATGATCGGGGTGAAGCTAGGGGTGAAGAATGATCTCGGTTAACCCTTTGGATTGAATGGGATTCAATAAGCGGCCTGAGACATAGGTAAGGGAAATGGCGCGCCCGGGGAGACTCGAACTCCCGACCCTCTGCTTAGAAGTCGCTTGAGTACTTTTATCAAAACTTGCCGGAGTGAGCGCAAAGCAGGGGAAAATCAGCAAGTTGTGACAACTTCTGATCAACTATTTGCTCCTTCTTCATCACCTTTACGTAGGCTTTTTGCTGCGATTTGTCAGAATTAGTATTACGTTTTTATGACGGGTGAGCCTTCTGCTTTCACGGTGCATGCGGAGTTTGTTTTGTTTGGCCGCAAGTTGGCCCCAACTTCGGGGGTCGATGCTCTGATACCCAAAGCTCACTCGCATGGAGATCGTCTGCCTTGGGCGCACGAGGTCCCGAGTTCAAATCTTGGCGCCCCGACCAATTCATGGTTTTTGTTTCCCATCACTTAGAGGGCATTGTTTTCTTGAGCCTGGTGCATTCGGCTGCTGCCGGGACGAGCGAACCATGTGTGGAGCTACGATTTCGTGAGCGCGAAGACGCACGATGGAAGAACGATTCGCATGCTGACGCTGATCGACGAATACACGCGGGAGTGTTCGGCAGTTCGCGTGGCCCGCAAGCTGGGAAGATACGAAGTGATCGAAGCTCTGGCGGACGTGATTCTGTACAGGGGAATCCCGGCACACATTCGCTCAGACAACGCTCCAGAGTTCGGCCAGGGAGTTGCGGGGATGGCTAGCGAAGCTGGGGACCGGGACACTGTACATCGAACCAGGGAGTCCCGGGAGAACGGATATTGCGAAAGTTTCAACAGGAAGCTACGGGACGAACGCTTGAACGGGGAGATTTTTTTACTCGTTGAAGGAGCCCCGGTAGTGATCGAGAATGTCGAGTGTTGTACAACACCCTGCGCCCACATTCGGCGCTCGGCTACGGGCCGCCTGCCCCTGTGGCCTTTACCCCCCTTGTGCCACCAAACTCGAGTTCGCAACCCATGGCTGTGATATAGACTCTCTCAGTGGAACTGGTACAAAACTCGGGCTGGTCACCCCACGCGAGTTCGCTTCTGCTTCGCTGCTTCCACGTTGGACAGCGCACACACCCTGTCGTAGGATCTAACTCTCCTTGTGCGTCTATCCTAGAGGTGTGCAATGAAATGTCTAGTTCCAGTTCCCACTAGGTTTGTCGATCATCTGAAACGCGCTGATGAGACAGGCATCGGTTATCAGGTTGTCTCAGTGGAACTTAGAGACGGGAGATGTTTCGATCAGGTCGCCACGAGTGAGGGCTGCATAATCGAGGTCCGAGGGCACAAGGAAATTCCTTTTGCGTCTGAAGACATTGTGTCGGTGAGCCTCAACCACAAGCGTTGGAATTTCAGAGACCGGTCGGACGCACACAGTAAAGGTAGGGCTGCGATCGCTTGATCTCGACGTCTCGCTGTTC
>DATNLB010000734.1:0-10694 GCA_035603095.1 Candidatus Acidiferrales bacterium | reverse complement strand
CGTTCTTCGCCGAAGCGCTTGATGTCTTCGGGGCCTTCCTTGAGGGGGGCGACGTTGCGGCCCTGAACTAGTTCGCGAATCTGGGCGACGATGTCGGGGTTGGCGAGAGTGGTGATGTCGCCGGTGTCCATGTGATTGGAGATGGCGGCCAGGACGCGGCGCATGATTTTGCCGGAGCGCGTTTTGGGCATGTCCGGAACGATGTGAATCATTTTGGGGCGGGCGATTTTGCCGATCATGGTTTCGATGGTGGCGGTGACTCTCTCTTGTATCGCCTTGTTGGAATGAACGCCGGGCTTCAGAGAGATGTAGACGACAGGGACGCGGCCTTTGACTTCGTCCACCGCGGGAACGACGGCGGCTTCGGCGACTTCGGGAATCGTGAGGCAGGCGGATTCGACTTCCTTGGTGCCGAGGCGGTGGCCAGCGACGTTGATGACGTCATCGACGCGGCCAAGGATGCGGTAGTAACCGTCGGCGGGGAGGACGGCACCGTCTGCCGCATAGTAGGGCCAGTCGCGCCAGTCCTTGCTCTTCGGATTCTTGTTGTACTTTTTGTAGTATTGCGTGACGAAGCGCTGGGAGTCGCCCCAAATGGTCTGCATGATGCCCGGCCAGGGATTGCGAATGCAGATGTTGCCGGCATTTCCCGAGCCTGCTTTCACTTCGTTTCCTTCCTCGTCCCAGATGACAGGATAGATGCCGAGGACCGCAGGACCGGCGCTGCCGGGCTTCATGAGATCGAGCGCAGGCTTGGTAGAGCAGAGGAATCCGCCGGTTTCCGTTTGCCACCAGGTATCCACGATGACGGCTTCGCCCTTGCCAACGGTTTCGTAATACCACTTCCAGACTTCGGGCTCGATGGGTTCGCCGACGGTGGTCATGTGCTTGAAGTGGTAGTTGTAATTTTTCGGCTCGTCGCCGCCGGCTTTGCGAAGCATGCGGATGGCGGTGGGGGAAGTGTGGAAAATGTTGACGTCGAGGCGCTCGGCGATGCGCCAGGGACGACCGGCGTCGGGGAATTGCGGGACGCCTTCGTAGAGGACGCTGGTGGCGGCGAGAGCCATCGGGCCGTAGACGATGTAAGAATGGCCGGTGATCCAGCCGATGTCGGCCATGCACCAGTAGACATCTTCGGGATGAATGTCCTGGTAATACTTGGCGGTGCCGGTGACGTAGGCGAGATACCCGCCAGTGCGGTGCTGGCAGCCCTTGGGTTTGCCGGTGGTGCCGCTGGTGTACATGAGGAAGAGCGGAGCTTCGGCGTCCTGCGAGACGGGCTCGACGACCTGGCCGCGATACGGTTTCAGGACTTCGTCGACGGGGAAGTCGCGGCCCATGATCATGGGCGTTTCGGAAGTGTATTTTCCGGGATAGCGTTTCCACACCAAGACCTTGTCAATCTCCTGGCCCTCTTTCGTCGCGGTTCGCACGGCGATATCCGCGCTGGCCTTGTGATCCACCCACTTGCCGTTGCGGTGATAGCCGTCGGCGTAGATGAGGACGCGGCTGCCGGAATCGGCGGCACGCAGGCCGCAAGCTTCTCCGCTGAAACCGCCGAAGACGACGGAGTGGACGACTCCGAGCCGCGCGCAGGCCAGCATGGTGATGGGCAACTCTGGAATCATGGGCATATGGATGGTGACGCGATCACCGGTTTTCAGTCCGGCAAAATCGCGGAGCATTGCGGCGACTTCGTTCACGCGCTTGTAGAGTTCCTGGTAGGTGATGACCGTAGCGGCTTCGCCTTCAGGCTCAGGGACAAAGATCAGCGCAGCTTTGTTCTTGTATTTAGCGAGATGGCGGTCAACGCAGTTGAAGCAGGCGTTGAGTTTGCCGCCGGTGAACCATTTCCAGAAGGGCGGGTCGCTCGTGTCGAGAGTCTTCCGCCAGGGCTTGTCCCAATGGAGAAGGGAAGCGTAGTGGTCGAAACATTGCGGAAAATGCTTTTCGCTGAATTTTTTGACGAAGGCGGGATCGGCGAGATTGGCTTGGGCAATGAACTTTTTGGAAGGTCGAAAGTATTCTTCTTCTTTCCAATGAACGGCAATTTGCGCTTCGGTGAGCTTTTGCTTGCCCTTCGATGCTTTGGCGTTTAATTTCAGTCGGGCTGTGGCCACGGCAACTCCCCTTCGAAGAAAGAGTTCGATTGTTATGCAATAACGAGGAACGACTAGATTCGGGCAAGCTCATTTTCAGTTTGGAAAGAGCTGGCTCGCCAAAAATGATGCTACCGCGCAGGCGCGCGAGTCAATCTGTGAAGGCCCGCTACTTCATGCCGCCGACCTCGTTCCAGATGAGGGTGCCGTGGGTCTCCTTTAGCAGCAGGCCGCCAACGACGAATGTCAGGCTTGCCACGATCATCGGGTAATAGAGGCCGGCGAGAATATTCCCTGTCGCCGCGCAACTCCATAAGCCGATGAGCGGCAGAAGGCCGCCAAAAACGCCGTTACCGATGTGATAGGGAAGTGAAAGCGACGTATAGCGAATCTTTGCCGGGAATGCCTCGACGAGATAGGCCGCGATGGGACCGTAGACCATGCAGACGTAAATCACTTGGATGAAGACGAGAAAAACAAGCATAGGCACATTCGGATTGGACGCTTCCTTCGCGGGGACTAGCCCATTGGTACCGGGGTCGGTGGTCATGGCGGTGAGACTGATGGCCCCGGTGACTTTGTTTTTTGCGGATTTTACAGTGACGACGTTGTTACCCGCCGCGCTCTGCATGGCTTTGTAAATCGGGATGTAGGTAAGGACGGCGAGCAGACATGCACCCATCATTAGCCACTTGCGGCCAATCTTGTCCGAGATGGCGCCGAAAACGGTAAAGAATGGCATGGCGCAGAGCAGAGCGATGGCGATGATGATGTTGGCGGTCTTGGTGTTCACCTTGAGAATCGTCTGCAGGTAGAAGAGAGCATAGAACTGGCCGGTGTACCAAACCACGCCCTGGCCGGCGGTGGCGCCGAAGAGAGAGATGAGCACGCGCTTGAGATTTTCCCATTTCCCAAAAGCATCCTTCAGCGGTTGCGCGGAGGTCATTCCCGCGCTCTTGATGGAGGCGAAGATCGGCGATTCCTTCATCTTCAAGCGGATATAAAGTGAAATCGAAACCAGGATGATGGAGATCAGGAAGGGAAGGCGCCAGCCCCACGCGCTGAAGTCCTCCTTGCTCATGGACTGCTGGGTGAGCAAGATCACGATGAGGGACACGAAGAGGCCGAGGGTCGCAGTGATTTGAATGAAGCTCGTGTAGAAGCCGCGCTTGTTATCGGGAACGTGCTCGGCCACGTAAACGGCCGCACCGCCGTACTCGCCGCCGAGCGCCAACCCTTGCAAAACGCGGATGAGAATGAGCGTGATCGGAGAGAACCAGCCGGCAGTGCTATAGACCGGCAGAAGACCGATTAGAAAAGTCGCGCCGCCCATAATGGTCAGAGTCACGAGGAAGGCATATTTGCGGCCGACCAGGTCGCCGATGCGACCGAAGAAGAGCGCCCCGAACGGACGCACCAGGAAGCCCACAGCGAACGTTGCCAAATAGGCGACGTAGGCGAAAGTATCGTTTCCCGGTGGATAGAACTTGAGCGCAAGTACGGCTGCCAGGCTGCCGAAAATATAGAAGTCGTACCACTCGATCATGGTGCCAACGCTGGAAGCGAAAATCACTCGCCAGATGCTGTACTCGGCAGCTCCACCAACTGGAATCGCGTCTGCTCGGCTGGCCATGCTTCCTCCTGTTGAACTTCAAGCTGGGTGTTGCGATATGCCTCCGCCGGAGCGTCTTCGGCGGCAAAGCCGGGGGACACAACTCTACCTTACGAGCTACACCTTCCTCTTGAATCCCCTCTGTTGACCCGCGATAAGGGATGCGAGCCAGGTCTTCAGTGGCGGAAGGGCTTTCGAACGCCCCGTTCATATACGCCTCTGCCTGCGTTGTCAAGAAATGACTTAGCGCTTACTTGAACCGGTCTGGGCAATCGCCAATGCAGAATTTTGACGCGCGTATATGCTCGGTGGCACAGGACGGACTCGCCTGAGGTTCAAGGCTCGGAGGGAAGAAATGCGGCGGCAAGCCGCCGCACTCCCACACTTTGGAGGACGAACCGCATTCGTGGTAAAACTTCCGTTTGAACCTATACAACGCCATCTTCCTTTTTGTTGCCGGCGCTCTGGGCGGTGGCATCAACGCTGTTGCCGGGGGTGGAAGTTTTGTCGCCTTTCCCGCGCTTTTGTTTACCGGTGTTCCCCCCATCCCCGCCAACGCCACCAACACTCTCGCCCTTTGGGTGGGAACCACGGCAAGCAGCGGCGCCTATCCCCAGAAGTTGAACATTGCGCGCCGAGTGATGATTCCTCTGGTGCTGACCAGCATTCTCGGCGGCCTGGGCGGCGCCTTTCTCCTGATCAAGACGCCCGCGCAAACTTTCCTGCATGTGCTGCCGTGGCTCATGCTCGGTGCCACATTGTTGTTCGCGTTCGGCAAGCATCTGACTGGGCGGATTTCAGCCAGCATCTCGCACGATGCCACCAACACCGCTGTCGCCGGAGCCTCCCTCTTCGAGCTGCTCGTCGCCGTCTATGGCGGCTATTTCGGCGGCGGCATCGGCATCATGAACCTGGCGATGCTCGCCGCGCTTGGCATGACCGACATTCACGCGATGAACAAGCTCAAAGTTATTCTCGGCGGAATCATCAACGGTGTTGCCACCGTGACCTTCATCGCGACCGGCGCGATCGTCTGGCCGCAGGCCATCGTGATGAGTACGGGCTCCTTGCTGGGCGGTTACTCCAGCGCGCACTTTGCGCAAAAGCTCCCGCAAGCCTGGGTGAAGTCTTTCGTCATCCTCGTAGGAACGGCCATGACCGTTTATTTCTTCATTCGCGGCTATCGCTAAAAGTTTGTGACGACTCTTTGCTAAGTGCTTCGCATTGATTTTTCTTTTCCCCGCAACAGCTTCTGATATAGTCCGCGCTTATGCCCGCTGCGGACGTCCATCTGGAAGTACAACTCGCTGAAGCGACGCCACTCACGCGAAATCAAGTCCGGGGATTTTGGGCCTCGTGGGGAGGGTGGACGCTCGACGGCATGGATTCGTTCATTTACGCCCTAGTCTTGGTGCCTTCCTTACGCGAACTCCTGCCGCGATCCGGCATTGCCGCAACGAAAGGCAACATCGGCTATTACGGCGGATTGCTCTTTGCGCTGTTCCTCTGCGGATGGGGGCTCGCGTTTCTCTGGGGTCCCGTTGGCGACAAGTTTGGCCGCGTTCGAACGCTGATGCTCACCATCGTTTGGTATTCGGTGTTCACTTTTCTCAGCGCGCTGGTGACGAATGTCTGGCAGCTTGCAGCGCTGCGCTTGCTGGCAGGAATCGGCATCGGCGGCGAATGGGCGATGGGAGGCACCTTTGTCGCCGAAGAGTGGCCGGAAGACCGGCGTCGCGCCGGCGCGGGATACATGCACACCGGATATTACGTCGGAGTTTTCCTGGCGGCGCTGCTCAACTTTGCGATTGGAAGTAAGTATGGATGGCGCTATATGTTTGCCATCGGCGGACTGCCGGCCCTTCTGCTTGCCTGGGTGCGTCATGGCGTCACCGAACCCACCTGCTGGCAGCAAAAGGAAAGACTCGTCCGAACGTGGCAGATCTGGCAGCCATTCGCGAAACTTTTCTCCAAGGCCTTGCGCCGCAGAACAATCCTGAATTCTTTGTTCATGCTGGCTTCGATTTGCGGCCTGTGGGCAGGAACGGTATACGTTCCCGCTGCGGTGACGGTGCTTGCGGAAGCGGCAGGGAGGGCCGGACCAGCGGCGGCGCAGCTCGCTTCGCGCGCGACCATGCTTGTTTCTTTTGCGACGATTCTGGGGTGCCTGGCCATGCCGTGGCTCGCGGAAAAACTCGGACGGCGCGGCGTATTGGGATTTTTTTTCGCGCTGATGGCTGCCTTCATCGCGCTGACGTTTGGAAAAATTTTCTATCTTGGCGCAGCAGCGCTTCCCTGGTTTTTTGTTTGCCTTTTCTTTCTTGGTTTTGGTGGCACGAATTTTGCGGTTTACACGCTGTGGCTTCCGGAGCAATACCCGACGGAATGCCGGGCGAGCGCTTTCGCGTTTTCCACGTCCTTTGCGCGATTTGGCGGAGCGGGAATCACGTTTCTGGTTGGCGCTGGAGTACAGCACTACGGATCGCTGGGAATTCCCGTGGCGCTGACGTCCATCGCCTTCGCCATTGGCCTGCTCCTCATTCCCTTTGGCACGGAAACCCGCGGGCAGACCTTGCCGGCGTAGAGTTCGCGCTGGACTACGATGAATATGACTGACGTTGAAGCAAAAGTTTTCCCTATCGAAGCCTTGCGCGAATTTTGCACTCGCGTGTTCCTGCACTTTGGAGTGCCCAAGAACGATGCGATGCAAGCAGCCGAGGTGCTCGCTTCCGCGGACTTGCGCGGTATTGATTCGCATGGCGTGGCTCGGCTGCACAGTTATTTCGACATGCTCGGCGAGGGACGAATCAATCCCAAACCTGAAATCAAAGTGGTGCGCTCGACGCTAAGCACCGCGACCGTGGATGGCGACAATGGCCTGGGTTTAGTTGTGGGCCCGCAAGCGAATCGCGTCGCCATGGACATGGCGGAGAAAGCCGGCTCGGGTTGGGTCAGCGTGCGGAACACGAATCACTACGGGATCGCCGGCTACTACGTGCTCAAAGCTCTGGAGCGCGACCTGATCGGCTGGGCGATGACGAATTCGACGATGCTGGTCGCGCCATTGTGGGGCGCGGAGCGCATGCTCGGCACCAATCCCATTGCCATCGCCTTTCCGGGCAAGGACGAACCGCCCATCGTGATCGACATGGCCACTAGCGCCGCCGCGTACGGAAAAATTGAAATTGCGCTCCGGCGCGGCGAGCCGATTCCCGAGGGCTGGGCCGTCGACAGCCAGGGCCGCCCCACAACCAATCCGAATGACATGGTCGACGGAGGTGCGCTCCTGCCTCTCGGTTCCGATCGGGACCGGGGCGGACACAAAGGTTACGGTCTCGCCATTATGGTGGACGTCCTGTGCGGAGTTCTCAGCGGCGCGAATTGGGGGCCGTTTGCGCCGCCGTTCGCTCTTCGCCAGGAAATTCCGAAGCGCAGCGTCGGCAAGGGCATCGGCCATTTCTTCGGCGCCATGCGCATCGACGGATTTATGGATGGCGATTCATTCAAGCGCCAGATCGACGACTACATCCGCGTCTTTCGCGCCACCAAACCAGCGCCCGGCACCAACGGCCCGCTGATCCCCGGAGATCCCGAACGCGAGATGGAACAAGTGCGGAGCAAGAAAGGTGTGCCCCTGGTTTTGCCGGTGGTCGAGGAGTTGCGCGACATCTCCCGGAAAACCGGCGTTCCCTTCGAGTAGCATTTTCCAGGAATGGATTAATTCTGCAGCGCTTTGATTGAGTCGCCACGAATGGATGCATCCACGAGTTGAATCGTGTGCACCACAGGAATTTTCTGGCCATGGCGCGCTAATGCGGATTGCATTTGCAACACGCATCCGGGATTTCCCGTCGCCACAACGTCCGCATTCAACGGAACAATGAGCCCTGCTTTGCGGTCTCCCAGTTCATTGGCGGCATCGGGCTGCACGAGGTTGAAGATCCCCGCGGAGCCGCAGCAGATGGCAGCTTCGGGAATTTCGGCAAGCTCTAGACCGGGAATACTGGAAAGCAATGCGCGGGGCTGCGAACGAACGCCTTGCGCATGCTGCAAGTGACACGAATCGTGGAACGCCACGCGCAGTTTGAGCCGATGGCGTATGGCGCGCGGCTCCAGGCCGGCCAAAACTTCGCTGATGTCTTTGCACTTTGCCGCGAAGACCCTCGCTCGATCGGCGTAATCGGGATCGTCCCGGAGTAGGTGCCCGTACTCTTTCACGTTTGAGCCGCACCCTGCTGCGTTGGTGACGACTGTCTCGACGTCCGCGCGTTCGAATGCGTCGATCGTCCTTTTCGCCAGCTCCACCGCTGCTGCTTCCTCTCCGGCGTGCACCAGCAGAGCTCCGCAGCACGGCTGCGTCTCCGGAGCGACGACTTCGCAACCTTCGGCGGCGAGAACGCGCGCGGTAGCGGCGTTGACTTGTGGGAGAAATTCGCGCTGCACGCAGCCCAGCAGCAAACCGACCCGGCGGCGCTTCGTGCCTGCGGCCGGCGTGACTTCCGCAACCGCTTCGCGCAGCCCAAGCTTGGGAAGCAGCGCTTCCATCGCCCGCACCTTCTTCGGCAAAAGCTTCAGCAGGCCCAGGCCGCGCACGACGGCCTGCAATCCGGATTTCTGATAGGCAAGCAGCAGCAAGCGCATTTGCCGCAGGCGATCCGGCCGTGTGAAAGTTTCGAACATAAATCGCCGGTGCAATTTTTCTACCGGCGAGCGTTCGGTCTTTCGCTCGATCTGCGCACGCGTCGCCTCGATGAGTTTTCCGTAGTCCACCCCGGACGGACACGCGGTCATGCAGGCCATACAGCCGAGGCAACTATCGAAATGGCTCACCCACGTCGAATTCATTTCCGCGGCGCCTTCACTCGCCATCTTCATGAGGTAGATGCGCCCGCGCGGTGAATCCATCTCCTGTCCCCACAACACGTAGGTGGGGCAAACGGGCAAACAAAATCCACAGTGAACGCACTTTTCGATGATCTCGTTCGAAGGCGCATGGTGCGCGTCGAAGGCGCTCGCGCATTCCTGTTTTGCGGTCAAGTCTTCCATCAAATGCCACCCACAAATCGGCCAGGATTCAGAGTGTTCTTTGGATCGAGTTGCTGCTTCACCGCTTTCATCAATGGCAGCGCATCACCGGCGGTTCCCCAGGCGTCGAATGCCGGCATCTTGCTCGGACGCTGGAGCGCGACAAGCGAACCATCATGGCCTTGCAATTCGCCGCGCAGCGCCTGAAGCGCCGCGCATAACGCACCCGGCTTGCCTTCCAAACGAAGCCATCCGAGGCCCGTTGCATAAATAAGCGCTCTCCACCGGAGCTGCTGCGCGTTTACCGAATCCGCCACCAGTTTTATCGTGCGCGCTATGTTGGTTGGCAAGATGCTGATTTTCGCAATGGCCGCGCTTGCTGGATCGGAAAAAGCCCAAAGCTCTTCGCGCGCCGTCCAGGATGAGTTGGAAGCCTCAGAAACGCTGGCAGGTGCGGCGAGATTTCGTAGTTGCGCTTCCTGTGCCGCGAGGCCAGCCTCGGTGCCTTCAAAGAGAATGTCCGAGGCCGGAGGTTTTTCCTCGGAGAAATGCGACTGAAGAAAGGTGTGTGCGAGTTTCGAATCCTGAACCGCGAGGACAAATTTCTGCGTCTCTTCGGCATTCGCTGTGGAAATGCTGAAGGAATGCGAGTTGCGAGGAAGCGGATGGAGACGAAAGACGGCACGCGTGATCACGCCGAGAGTGCCCAGAGCCCCGGTGACAAGCTTGGGAAGATCGTAGCCAGCGACGTTCTTTACCACTTTGCCGCCGCTGCTTGCGAGCGTGCCGTCGGGAAGAGCAATGGTGACACCGATAATGAGGTCGCGGAGCGCGCCGAAGCGAAGGCGCAATGCGCCGCTGTCGTTGGTGGAAAGGACGCCACCGACGGTGGCCTTTTCCGGCCACAGCGGATCAAGCGCCAAACGCTGGCCATGTTGCCCGAGCGTTTCCTGCAATCTTTGAATGGTGCAGCCGGCTTCGACGGTTACGGTGAGATCCGCCCAGGCGTGCTCTATGATTTCGGTCATGCGCGCCGTTGATAAAATCACATCCGCGCGGGCTGCCGAATTTCCCCACCCGAGTTTCGTTCCTCCGCCCCGCGGAATCACCGCCAACCCCGCTTCATTCGAAAGCCGCAAAATCTCGGCAAACTCTCTTTCCACTCCCGGTTCAATCACCAGCTTTGGCTGCGCTCCGGCGACCGCATCCGCGGCCGTCGCCGCCCGCACGTACTCATTCCCAACAAGGGCGATGAATTTGTAGCGCAGCGCCGAATGCAAGCCGCTCGCTTCGGATTTGGTTGCGGCGTCCATCGGTCGGCGTCAGTAGCGCTCCGCGACTCCCGCGGATTCAAACGGGTGCGGCACGTATTCCCCGGGCTTTTCGCCGCAGAGCCGTGGAGTCGGAAAGATTTTCGTGGGATTCGAAAGCTGCAACGGATCGAACGCGCAGCGGACACGCTGCATAGTTACCAAGTCAGGCTCGGCAAACATTTTCGACATCATTTTCTTTTTGTCTTCGCCTACGCCGTGCTCCCCCGTGATCGATCCCCCGGCAGCAATGCATAGTTCAAGAATCCGTGAAGAAAGCGCCTCAGCGGCCTCTTCCTGGCCGGGAATCCGGCGGTCGTAGAGAACGAGCGGGTGTAGATTGCCATCGCCGGCGTGAAACACATTGGCGACGCGCACGCCCGCTTCCTTACTGAGGCGCTCAATTTCGCTCATCACTCGGGGAAGAGCCGTCCGCGGAATGACGCCGTCCTGGACGATGTAGTTGGGCGAGATGCGACCCATCGCCGCAAAGGCCGCCTTGCGTCCCTTCCAGACGAGCGCGCGTTCCGCGTCCGACTGCGCCAGGCGAATTTCCGACGCGCCATTCGAACGGCAAATCTGGTTGACGTGCGTCATCAGGGCTTCGACTTCCGCGACGGGACCGTCGAGTTCCACGAGCAGCAGGCC
>DATNLB010000716.1:0-2370 GCA_035603095.1 Candidatus Acidiferrales bacterium | reverse complement strand
GCGCCCGCCTCAACGAGCGTAAATTCCGCCGGGCGTCCCAGGTTTTCCCACATCTCCGCGAACTGTCGCGCCAGGAGACGCGCAAAAATCGGATGCACGTCGACGCTTGTATAGTAGTCGGCGAAACGCTTGGACTCCGCTTTGCTGTAATAGCCGTGGACCGGGTGGTAGAGGCATTCGCGCGTGTAGTCCGCGAAAGTGAGGGGGCCGAAGCGGCGAATCCGATCGGCAAGTAATTCCGCGAGCGGCGTCACGCGCCTTTGGCTCCAGCCGAATCAGCGGTGGGCTCAGCCTGGATCTTTCTCCAGGCCCGCTCAAAAATCCCTTGCGCAGCCTCGTCGAAAAGCACGAAATAAACCGTTTCGAGAGAAGTTTCGCCCTTTAGATGCTGTGCCGTTTCGCGCAACATGATCTCCGCGCAGTCTTTCAGCGGAAATCCCGCGATGCCGGTGCCCACCGCCGGAAATGCGATTGTTTTCAGTCCGCGCTCGTTGGCTATTCTTAAAGAATGCGCCGCGGAATGCCGCAGCGAGTCCGCACTCGTCTTCCCGCCGAGTTGCATGCTGGCCGCATGAATCACGAATCGCGCCTTCAGTTTTCCGCCCGTGGTGATGGCCGCATAGCCGACCGGGATGCTGCCGATAGCGTCGCACTCGCGCTGGATCTCTTCTCCGCCTTTGCGGCGGATGGCTCCCGCAACGCCCGCACCCAGAATCAAATCATTGTTGGCCGCGTTGACGATGGCGTCCGTATCCATCTCCGTCAGGTCGCCCTGCTGAATGACGATTCTCTCTGCGAGTGGTTTCATCGTGGAATCAATCCATTCTCACCGGTGCGATCATATCTTTTTTTCCGCGGCTTTTTGTTGCGTGTAGTCATAAACGCCGCGCCCGGTTTTGCGGCCCAGCCGTCCTTCCTGAACGTATTGCCGCAACAAGGAATTGGGCCGGTACTTTTCGCCCAAGGTTTGATGGAGATACTCGAGAATCCTGAGCCGCACGTCGAGACCGACGAGATCGACCAGCTCGAAGGGACCCATGGGGTGATTCAGGCCAAGTTTCAGCGCCTTATCGATGTCTTCGGGAGTGGCAATTCCCGCCTCAAGCATGTTGAACGCCTCATTGCCGATCAGGGCGTTGACGCGCGTAGTGATGAAACCGGGAGCCTCGTTGACGATGACGACTTCCTTGCCCATTCGGCGAGCGACCTCGCGGCAGGTGGCTACGGTTTCATCGGAAGTATGCGGAGTCCTCACCAGTTCGATGAGTTTCATTTTCGGCACGGGATTGAAGAAATGCATACCCACGCAGCGATCGCGTGAAACGGTGACGTCCGAGAAATCCGTAATCGAAAGAGAAGAAGTATTGCTCGCGAAAATGGCCCCGGTCTTGGCAAACTTGTCGAAGATGGTGAAGAGTTCGAGCTTCATCTCCAGCTCTTCCGGAACGGCTTCGATGATAAGTTCGGCATCGCGGATGGCGTTTTCAACGTCGCTCGCCGTCGAAATCAGCGAAAGGGCCTGGTCCCGCACAGCAGCTTCCAACTTGCCGCGCGCCACTCCTTCCTCAAACGACTGCCGAATCCAAGCGACGCCTTGTTCGAGCACGTGGCGCGAAACGTCTTCCAGGACGGTGTTGTAGCCGCCGAAAGCAGCGGCGTAGGCAATTCCCCGCCCCATCGTGCCCGCGCCAATCACTGCGATCGTCTTCACATCCATGCGCTCGTCTCCGGTCGACGGAACATCACTTCATAAGTTTCCGATACGCTTCTTCATCAAAACCCAGCACGATCTGCGAACCTCGGATGACCACCGGCCTGCGAATGAGATTCGGCTCCTTTGCCATCAGCCGGATGGCCTCCGTGCGCGAGGGCGGGTGCTCCTTCATCTCCCGCGTGCGATAAAGCTCATTTCGCGCATTCAGGAACTCTTTGTAATCGCGGTTGCCGATTAGTTCTTCCAGTTCGGCCTCCGTCAATCGCTGTTTATCCAAATCGCGCGATTCAAGTTCGGCGCCCATCTCCAGCAAGAGACCTCTTGCTTTGCGGCACGTGGTTCACGTCGGTTTCTGCAGAAATTTGATTCTCACCTTTGGCACAATAAATCCTCCGCAGTAGGAGCGCGGCATGCTGCGCTTCTACTAGAAAACATTTTTTCTAATATCGCGGGACGTTCGGATCGACGTCAAGCGACCAGCGTTCAATCCCGCCGGCCAAAGATTTCGCTCTTTCGATGCCCTGAAACCGCAGCCAGGTAGCCGCGTCCAGACTGCGCATGCCGTGATGGCAATAGCAAATCACTTCGTCCACATCCGGAAGCGTCTGCAGGCTTGCCGCCAGCGAGCCGAGCGGAACATGTTTTGCGCCCTCGAT
>DATNLB010000698.1:0-13361 GCA_035603095.1 Candidatus Acidiferrales bacterium | reverse complement strand
GATTCTCTCCGCGCCTTCGATGAATTGCTGGACTTCGACACGACTCTCTTCGTCTTTGCCAACAAGTCCGGCAAACTCATCGAGACACACTCCTTGCTCTTGTATTTTCTCGAAAGATTGAAAATGATGGGAATCCATTTTCCGGCCCATCATTTTATTACCCTGGCCGAAGAAAATTCCTATCTGGGCCAGCTAGCCGGAGAATATGACTTCCTTGATAGTTTTCTTGATCCCCCGGGTATCCATGGCCGGTTTTCATCGCTCATTCACTTCAATTTTTTTCTCGCAGCGCTCTGTCGCTTGGATCCAGGTGACCTGCTCGCACACACGCAGTCGATGCGTGACGCCTGCGGTCCCTCCGCCCCAGGGGAAGCAAACCCTGCGGTATCGCTCGGTGCGTTCCTGGCAGCGGCGGAAATCGAGGGCCTGGATCGGCTGGTGTTGTTCACCACCGACAGCTTAGACCCTGTCGCGCGCCGAGTCGGGTATCTCGTGGGGGCAAGCGCCGGCAAGAAGGGGCGCGGAATCGTCCCAATTTTCGGACGCCCGTCGTACGGGGTCGAGATGCTTCAGCAAGGGTGCTTCGCCGCCATTCTCAAAATGGCTGGGGAAGAAGACCAGGAACTCGCCAGGAAACACGACGAGTTGCGCCTAGCCGGCGTACCGATGGTCACCATCGAATTGAACGGTCCCGAGCAATTGGCCGTCGAGCTATTCAAATGGGAGATTGCGACCGCGCTGGCTTGTACGCAGCTCGCGGTCGATCCCTTTCACGATCCAGACATCCGGGAAAGCAGGTCAAGGACCGTGCAGATATTGGACCAGATCGCGACCAAGCCTCAATCTCCTGCACCCGCCACGCGCGTTCGAGAAGGAGAAATCGAGCTGTATGCCGAGGGCGAAACGCGCCAGCTGATCTCGGCCCTGAATATGACCGAGGCACTGCGTACCTTTTTTGGCCTACGGCATCCGCAAGGCTATATCGCGTTGCTGCCCTTTGTGGGTTTTGGGGAAGTCCAAAAAATCGTATTCCGCAGGATTCGCGACCGGCTCGAATCCACACTTGGGCTGCCGGTGCTGGTAACTCCTGGTCCTTCTTATCTTCATACCATCGGGCAAGTCTACCAGGGCGGCCCCGCCAAAGGACTGTTCCTGCTGTTGACCGCGTCCCCGGCGGCGGATCTTGCCATTCCAGGCGCGGACTACTCCTTCGGGCAGTTGCAACTCGCGCTCGCACAGGGTGACTTCGAATCTCTTGGCCGCCGGCGCAGACCCGTAATACGATTGCATCTGTCGTGCGGGGCCGAACAAGGCCTGCTACAGTTGGAAACCGTCCTCAACAACGCGCTCAGCAAGAGGCATTTCGCTGCGCCGTAGATTTTGGCCCCTTCACGTGCTCGCTAATCGCATAGTATGGCCGGAAGATAAATGTATTGACCGGAGGTGTTGCGCCCTTGGCTGAGATTACCACCTTGTTCTGGGACATCGGAGGCGTCATCCTCACAAATGGCTGGGACCGCGTATCGCGGAAAGAAGCCGCCAGAGCTTTTCACCTGGACTGGGAAGAATTTCAGGACCGCCACGATTTTTCTTTCCCGGCTTTCGACTCTGGACAGATCACCCTGAATGAATATCTCGACCGGACCGTCTTTTATCGCCAGCGCGGCTTCACGCGCGAGGAATTCTCCGCCTTCATGTTCGCGCAGTCAAAGGAATACCCGGAGACGCGCGCAGTTCTTGATAAGGTAGCGAGTTCTGGGAAATACCTCGTCGGCGCCATCAATAACGAGCCCCTGGAGCTCAACCAGTACCGCATTGAAGCCTTCCACCTGCGCAAAGATTTTCTCGTTTTCTTCAGCTCTTGTTACCTTCGAACCCGGAAGCCCGAGGAAATGATTTTTCGCGTGGCCCTCGAAGTCACACAGCGGCCGCCGGAACAGTGTCTTTTTATCGATGACCGGCCGCTCAACCTCGAAAGCCCGCGGCGCTTAGGGATGAACACGATTCACCATCAGAATGCGGAGCAGTTGCGTTCGGAGCTTGGAAAGCATGGGGTTGAGGTATAGTTTTGGGCGGACGCTGCATCAGATACCTGAACACGGCGCAACTTGGCGGAGGGAGAGTCGATGGCTGGCGACACGGGCGGTTCTGGTTCAGCGTACGGTGGCGCGGTTGAGCCTTGCACGGTAGTTCTCTTTGGTGCCTCGGGAGACCTCGCGAAGCGCAAAGTCATTCCCGCCATGTACGACCTGGCGATTCACAATGCGCTGGGAACACGTTACGCCATCGTGGGCTTTGCGCGCACGGCTACGTCCGAAGACGCGTTTCGCGCTGCCCTGGGTGAAGCGGCCAAGAGTATCTCGGAAGTCGGCCCTATCGATCCCAAACGGTGGAACGAGTTCGCATCCAACCTCTATTACAGTCCCGGAGATTACGCCAACCCCGAAGCATACACGCAGCTTGCCAAGCGCCTCGCGGAGCTGGATTCTTCAAAGAACATTGGCGGCAACCGTCTTTTCTACCTTTCCACGCCGCCGGAAGTTTATCCGGACATTGTCGAGCAGCTTGGCCGCGCCGGACTCGCTCGCCCCTCCTCGCCGAACTCCTGGGTGCGCATCATCATCGAGAAACCCTTCGGACGGGATCTGGCGTCCGCCAAGGCCTTGAATCAGATTGTCCTAAATGTTTTCGACGAGAAGCAGGTCTACCGCATCGACCATTACCTGGGCAAGGACACCGTGCAGAACCTGCTCGTGCTCCGCTTTGGCAACGGTATTTTCGAGCCTCTCTGGAACCGCAATTACGTCGATCAGGTTCAAATCACCGCCGCAGAGACGCTTGGCGTCGAGCGGCGCGGCGGTTTCTATGAAACGACGGGTGCGCTCCGCGACATGATTCAGAGCCACGTTCTGCAATTAACGTCGCTTGTAGCGGTTGAACCCCCCGCTTCGTTTGATGCCACCGCGGTGCGCAACGAAAAACTGAAGGTGCTGCAGTCCATCCGCCCCTTCGATTTGGAAATGGTCGCGCAATCAGTCGTTCGCGGACAATATGCTCCCGGGAAAAATGCGGATACGCCTGTGCCCGGCTACCGCCAGGAGCCCAACGTAAATCCTGCTTCCAAGACCGAAACCTTTGTTGCCGCCAAATTATTGATCGACAATTGGCGCTGGGCCGGCGTTCCGTTTTATCTTCGAACCGGCAAACGCCTCAACAAGCGCACCACCGAGATCGTGATCCAATTCCGCAGCGCTCCCCATATCGTCTTCCGCGAAAAAGAAATTGAGCCCAACCGTCTGATCTTGAATATCCAGCCGGACGAAGGCATTTCCGTTTCCTTCGGCGCAAAGCGTCCGGGAACCGAAATGAGCATCGGCAACGTCACCATGAATTTCTGCTATCGCGAAGCTTTTGGAGAGGCCACGCGCAGTGCCTACTCCACGCTCTTGAACGACTGTGTGCGCGGCGATGCCACGCTCTTCGATCGCGGCGACAGCGTCGAGGCCGCCTGGTCGCTGGTGGACCCCATCATCGACGTCTGGAGTGCCGCCAAGAGCGCCACCGTGCCACAATATCCAGCCGGAAGCTGGGGACCGAAAGAATCCGATCTTCTGCTCGAACGTGACGGCAGACAGTGGTACAACCCGTAGATGCTACAATTGGTTCATTAAATCGTTTCAGGAGATTCGGAGGGAGGGGACGATTGATCCTCGCGGGAGACGTGGGTGGGACGAAGTGTAATCTGGCGCTCTTCTCGGAAAAACGCGGTACGCTCGCGCCCGTCTTCAAGCAGCGCTTCGCAAGCAAGGAGTTCGCGCAATTCGAGCGCATCGTCAAGGAATTCTCGCGCCAGGCGACCGAACATCTGGGCAAGGAGCGCATCGTTGCCGCCGGCTTCGGCATTGCCGGACCGGTGATCAATGGCAGCGTGAGGGCCACGAATCTTCCGTGGATCGTCGACACTGCCTCTCTCATCAAAGAGCTGAATGTCCCGCACGTCGTTCTCTTGAATGACCTTGGCGCCACAGGCCACAGTATCGAGCATCTTCCCCCGGAAGATTTCTGCGTTCTGAATCCAGGTAAACCCGAGCCGGGCGGAACCCGTGCGTTGCTCGCGGCGGGCACCGGTCTTGGCCAGTCGATTCTCGTCTGGGATGGCGGCCGCTACCGCGTTGTGCCTTCCGAAGGCGGGCATTCCGACTTCGCTCCGCACACCGAGCAGCAGATCGAACTGCTGCGCTTCATGCGCCGCCGCTATCCTCAAGTTAGCTGGGAACTCATCCTCTCCGGCCGCGGCTTCCGCACCCTTCACGAATTCCTTGCGCCGAAAGTAATCCACGCCTCCTTCGAAGATCCCGACGCCGATCCGGCCCCGGAAATCACGCGGCGCGGTCTGGACAAATCCTGCCGCGTTTGCTCCGACACATTGGATCTCTGGACCGCCATCTATGGCGCCGAAGCAGGCAATCTCGCACTGAAAGTTTTGGCGCTAGGCGGCGTCTACGTCGCCGGCGGCATCGCCGTCAAAATCCTCGAAAAAATGAAGGACGGCACTTTCTTCCACGCCTTCAAGGACAAATGGAAATTCGAAGGCCTCTTGAGCGACGTCCCCGTCTCCATCGTCCTCAACGAATCCGCCCCGCTCCTCGGAGCCGCCTACGAAGCCCTCGCCGCTATCGATAAGTAGCACCTCTTGGAGTGCGGGAGCTTGCTCCCGCTTTTCTGTCAGCCCTCCTCGCCCCGCCATCGCGGTTGTCGCCATAAACGGCCCACCGCTCCACGCTCCTCCGAATTTCGTATTTCGGTTTTCCGAATTTCGTTCTTTCGCCTTTGCAGCTTTGAATGACCCCCACAGTCCTACCGGCCGGGTATAATGCAGGAATGCAACACCCTGGGCTTGTCATCGTTAAAACGTTTGGGAGCCGGCCCGAGGCGGATATCGCGAAAGGCGCGCTTGCGTCAGCAGGTATCGATGCGATGATTCAAGCGGATACAGCCGGCGGCATGCGCGAACACCTGGCATGGTCCGGGACCGGTTTTCGTTTGCTCGTGCGCGAGGACGACGCGCGGGCGGCACTCGAGATACTTACGCCCGCGAACGAGGCAATCGTAAATGACGGCGAGGGGAAGTCTCCTATCCTGTAGGGCCCGCCTTCCGAGGCGGGCCGCTCCCCCATCGTCATGTACGCGCAACACCACGTTCCAGAATACTTCCGTGGGTGAGTCGACCTTGCTACGCTTACCCCAGTGGCCCTCCTCGAAGAAAGACTCGGACCCTGGAAACCCGTCTCCCGCTTCGCGGGAATCGCCTGGCTCTCCTTCTACGCCCTCTTCCTTCTCTACGCCTTCACCAACCGCTCCGGATTTCTCTTCCTGGATTTCGTCAATCTGATCATTCACGAAGGCGGCCATTTCTTCTTCAGTTGGTTCGGCAACACCATCATGATTCTCGGTGGAACCCTGGGCGAACTGCTCGTGCCCCTCTTGTGCGCTATCTATTTCTTCTGCCAACGCGAAGCCACCGCCTTCGCTTTTTGCAGCTTCTGGTTCTTCGAAAATTTCCCCTACATCGGCACCTACATGGCCGACGCCCGCACCGCAGCCTTGCCCCTGGTCGGCTCCGGCGACTCCGACTGGGAAATTCTCTTCACCCAGTGGGGCGTCCTCGCCCAGGACCAGAAAATTGGCGGCATCATGCGCACCCTCGGCTGGCTCGGCATGCTCGCCACCATGGCCTGGCTGGCCTACCGCCTCCACCGCGACGCAGCACAAAGTAACGCTCCAAAAATTCCTTTGTAGGGCGCAGCATGCTGCGCCCGTTTGCCCGAGCGCCGCATGTGAAGATCTATCGCGATCCGCCCGCCTTCCGAGGCGGGTCGCCCCTCTTGCGCACCTGTCCGAAGGTTGCTACAATTGTTATAACGTAAGGAGGTGCCACATGCTTGAGCTCAAGATTCGCAAAATCGGCAATTCCCTCGGTGTTGTTCTCCCCAAGGAGGCCGTCAGCCGCCTCAATGCCGGCGAAGGCGACCGCCTTTTTCTGATCGAAGGCCCCAACGGCGCCTATCAACTTACGCCCTACGATCCCGCTTTCGAGAAGAAAATGAAACAGGCCGAAGATATCGTCGGCCGCTACCGCAACACCCTGCACACGCTCTCCAAGTGAGTGAACCTGTTTGGATCGACGAGCGCGATGCCCTTGCGCTTCATGACCGTCTTCTCGCCCTCGATGGAGGCGCTCCGGGGGTGCGCGATATGGGCCTCCTGCAGTCCGCCCTCGCCCGGCCGCACCAACTCTACGCCTATGGTGATAACCCGGACATCATCGACATGGCTGCTTCCTACACCGCTGGCATTGTCCGCAACCACCCCTTCATTGACGGAAACAAACGCACCGGCTTCCTCGTCGGGGTCCTCTTCCTCGAACTAAACGACCACCGTTTCACCGCCACCGAAGAATCCGCCGCCCAAGCCATCCTCAGCCTAGCCGCCGGAACCCTCGACCAACACACCCTCGCCGCCTGGCTCCGCGCCAACGCCAAGCGTCTGTGACTGCCCCGCCAAGCACTTCCAAATTACCTTCAGCTTTATCTTGACAGATACGGTACTTACACGCTAACATTGCCTGTGGTCGCCAGCCGCCACTCTGACCGTTCTGCCCCGTGTTCCCCACTTCCCGCAACTTCACACGCAACAAAATCTCCCGTCGTCCATCCTCTTTTAATTCAGCAAGTTACAAAATGCTTTTCCCGCAACTCCTTTGTTTTGAAAACGATCCATCCTTCATGGGGGGTGTACTACCCTCTCCTGGCTCTGTCCGACGACCGTCATCCCCTGACTGCCTATCTCCTGTCCCTATCCCCTTTGTATTCACATTCTTCCGCACTCTGCGCCAAAAAACGGCCCGGGGTGGGGTACCCCGAGATTCTTTTCGAGGATTGCAATGAACTGGATACGGCCTAACCACATTTCCATCGGGGGCACCCATTGTCACCTTCATCGTCAACCGACCCGCTCCGAGCGCTCGCCTTGCCCGCGATTCGCCTCTCACCCTTGCCGTTTCTTGGTAAACTACATCGATCCGATTCTTCACAGAGTTGGGCCTGCGGGGCGCTTCCCCCGTTCCACGCAGCGGCCAAGGAGCACAGTATGAGCAGCGCCGTAACCACCCAAGTCTCCAATCTTCAGAACTACGTGAATGGCGCCTGGCGTCGAGCCGCCGCAACCGAATTCGTGGACGTCACCAACCCAGCTACCGCTGAACTGCTGGCGCGCACGCCGCTTTCGACATCCGCCGAAGTCGACGCTGCGGTTCAGGCTGCCGCCGATGCCTTCCCAGCTTGGCGCCGCACTCCTCCCGGCGAGCGCGTTCAATACCTTTTCAAGCTGAAGAATCTCCTCGAAGAAAATCTTGATGAACTCGCCCGCCTCATCACCATCGAGAACGGAAAAACCTTTGGCGAAGCCAAAGCCGAGTTGCGCCGCGGCATCGAGAACGTGGAAGTCGCCTGCGGCATCCCCATGATGATGCAGGGCCACGTCCTGGAGGACGTAACTCCCGGCGTGGACGAAATGCAGATTCGCCAGCCGCTCGGAGTCGTCGCCGCCATCACGCCCTTCAATTTTCCCGCGATGATTGTCTACTGGTTCTTGCCTTACGCCATCGCTTGTGGAAATACTTTCATCCTGAAACCATCCGAGCGCGTCCCGCTTTCGATGCGCCGCCTCTTTGAACTCCTCGAGAAAACCGGCCTGCCCAAAGGAGTCGTAAACCTCGTCAACGGCGGGAAAGAAGTGGTCAACGCGCTCTGCGACCATCCGCAAGTTCGCGCCATCAGTTTTGTCGGCTCCACTCCGGTGGCCAAGCATGTTTACACGCGCTCTGCAGCCAGCGGCAAACGCATGCAGTGCCAGGGCGGCGCGAAGAATCACGTGATCGTATTGCCCGATGCGGACATGGAACTTGCGACGCAGATCATCAGCGACAGCGCATTTGGCTGCGCGGGCCAGCGCTGCCTCGCCGTTTCCGTTGCCGTCACGATTGGCGAGGCGCAAAAAACGTTCCGAGATTCCATCGCGCACGCCGCCTCTGCAATTCGCGTTGGCAATGGCCTCGACGCGGGCATACAGATGGGCCCGGTAATCACCAAAGAAAGCAAGCAACGCATTGAATCGCTGATCTCCGCGGGCGTCGGCGAAGGCGCGAAACCCATCGTCGATGGCCGCAACACGAAAATCCCCAAATACGAATCAGGAAATTTTCTCACGCCGACGGTCCTCGACGGGTTGCCATCCGCCAGCCTGCTTGCCAATACGGAAATCTTCGGCCCCGTGCTCAGCCTGGTTCATGCCAATTCTATTGACGAAGCCATGGAATTTCTTCGCCGCAGTCCCTACGGCAACCAGGCATCGCTCTTTACGACAAGCGGCTCCGCGGCCCGCAAATTCCGCTACGAGGCCCCCGCAGGAAATATCGGCATCAACATCGGCGTTGCCGCGCCGATGGCCTATTTCCCCTTCAGCGGCTGGAAAGAAAGTTTCTTCGGCATCCTCCACGGCCAGGGACGCGACGCCGTCGAATTTTTCACCGAGTCCAAGATCGTCATCGAGCGCTGGTCGCGCCAGGAAACCCGCAAGTTCTAGTCATGCTCACGAAGCCTCTTCACCTGGACGTGCACGAGCAGATCGAGTGCGCACAAACGCTCGCATCGCGTTTCTACACCGATCCCACGATTTTGGAAATCGAGAAAACACGCATTTTCCAGCGCACTTGGCACCTCGTCGGAACTCTCAGCCAGTCGTGCGGCGAAGTGAACGGAGTGAAGCGTACCATCTCCGACCCCGAAAGTTTTTTCACCGTCGATCTCGCCGGCGAGCCAATCATCGTCGTTCGTGACAACCAGGGCGCGCTTCGCGCCTTCAGCAACGTTTGCCGCCATCGCGCCGGGCCGATCGCGCTTGGCAGCGGCTGCAGAAATGTTCTGCGCTGCCAATATCACGGATGGACCTACACGCTGGACGGCCGCCTCATCGGCACGCCCGACGTCGAGGGCGTCGAATTCTTCGACCGCAGCACCATGGGCATGGTACCGCTGCGCTGCGAGACGTGGGAACAGTTCATCTTCGTGAATTTCGATCTGAAGTCTGAGCCGCTCTCCGCGTATCTAGGCCAAATTCCTCAGCAGGTAAAGGGATTCCAATTTGAAGGATTGCAATTTGCCGAGCGCCGCGATTACGTCATCGATTGCAACTGGAAAGTTTACGTCGACAACTATCTCGAGGGCTATCACATCCCTATCGCGCATCCCGGTTTGATGAAGGAGATCGACTACGCGCAGTATCGCACGGACACCTTTCGCTACTACTCCCAGCAATTCGCGCCGATTCGCGCCATGAAAGCGGGAGACGCGGGCGAGCGCCTCTACGCGCCTGGCCCTGGCTTGCAGCAGGCTCTCTACTTCTGGGTTTTCCCGAACCTGATGCTCAACATTTATCCCGACAACATTTCGACGAACGTGATCGTTCCTCTCTCGCACGAAAAGACGCTCACGATCTTCGAATGGTTTTTCCACGATGTCGCCTCGGAAAAAAATCAGGAGCGCATCAAGCGCTCTGTCGCCTTCAGCGATGAAGTGCAGCAGGAAGATATTCGTCTTTGCGAAAATGTCCAGCGTGGATTGCGCTCTTCGACCTATGACCGCGGACGCTACTCCGTCAAGCGCGAAAACGGAGTTCACCATTTCCACATGCTGCTCGGCGAATTCCTCGGTCAGGTCTGACGGTAAGTTCCGCGGACGGGAATTGTGATCGTCATCATCATGGGCACAACAGGTGCCGGCAAAACAACCATCGGCACCATGCTTGCAACGCAGCTCAACTGGCAATTTGCCGACGCTGACACCTTCCATCCGCCCGCCAACATCGAAAAAATGTCCCACGGTATTCCGCTCACTGACGCCGACCGCGCTCCTTGGCTCGAAGCGATGCGCAAAGCCATCCTCGAATGGATCGCTGCCGGCAAAAAAGTCGTCCTCGCATGCTCCGCCCTCAAGCGCGCCTATCGCGACGAACTCCGCCCCAGCCCCGAAGTAAAAATTGTTTATCTAAAAGGGGATTACGCACTGTTCGCCGAAAGAATCCGTCACCGCCACGGCCATTTCGCCGGCGAGCAAATCCTTGCCGGCCAATTCGCCGATCTCGAGGAGCCCACGGATGCGATTACTATCGATGCGGCACATTCCCCGGAAGAAATCGTCGCGGAAATCCGCAAGCGGCTCGCGCCATCTTAAGAAGCGCCGCTTGCTGGAGCAGAACTCTAGGGCTTTGCAGGCGCTGGCTTGGGTGTCGTGGCCGGTGCGTTCGGCGTTCCGAAGCTGACCTTGGGAACCTGCCGCGCGCCTTCTTCCGTCTTGAAGTAGGCGTCGTTGCGAGTGAAACCGCTCATACTCGCCACCAAGCTGTTCGGGAAGAGCGAAATAAAAGTGTTGTAATCCTGCACCGCCTCATTGTAACGGCGGCGCTCGACGGCGATGCGATTTTCCGTGCCTGCCAGCTCGTCCTGCAGACGCAAAAAGTTTTCGTTGGATCTCAGCTGCGGATAATTTTCAACGACTACGAGCAAGCGCCCCAGCGCAGAATCCAATTGTCCATTCGCCGCGATTTTTTCAGCCGGAGAATGCGCGCCAAGCAGAGCGGAACGCGCCTTAGCGATATCGCCGAACACGGTTTGCTCTTGCGCCGCAAAGCCCTTCACCGTCTCCACCAGATTGGGGATCAGGTCCGCTCGCCTTTGCAGGACCACGTCCACCTGGGCCCAGGAGGCATTCACCGCCTCGCGCTTTATCGCCATCTGGTTCCTGATCCCGATAAACCAACTCCCGACCATTAGCGCGATGATCAGCAAGACTGCCAAAACGATCAGTGCTATTTTCATATCCGCCTCGAATCAGTTGGATTTACGAATGTGCATTCTTCACGCGCCGCCATTCCCGCTTCGGAAAATGATGCTCCAGGGCATCCAGGGTTTTCTCCAATGCCTTTAGATACGCACCGTACACCGGAACAATTTCGCCGTGAAATTCGCCCGTCTCACGCAGTTTAAGCATGGCTTCGAATGCCGTCATGCCCGCGCCCGTCAGCGCCGTCGCTCGGGCAACGATATCATGCGCGGCCACCGGTGGCTCTTCCCCAAATGCAATCGCCACATGGCGCAGCAGCGTCAGCACTCCGGAAAACGATTTTCTCAAAACGGGCACCAGTTCTTTTGCACTCCCTGGCGCGCGCAGATAATGCTGCCTCAATTTCAGCAGGATGGTGCGCAAGTCATGCTCAATCTGCACGCGATGCAGATTCATCGGCACTTCAATATCTGCAACGACGTCCGCTCCGTAAAGGATTCGCCGCCCGCGCTTCATATCCAGAATCTCGATGGCGAAGACGTTCGCGGCATCCCGCAGCTCATCTTTCGTGAAGAAAAGAGGCGCAGGCTCTTTCTGCTCGACGCACCACCATTTCACCACGAGCGCGAGACGTCCCAACTCCTCGACGCTCAACGAACGAAGGATGCAAACCACATTGAGGTCCGAGTGTCCTTGATGAAAGTCACCGCGCGCAGCCGACCCAAACAAAATCACGCATTCGAGGTTTGCCGCCGCGAATTCCTTCAACCTGTTTACCAGCTCCGTCAGTTTGGCTTCTGTGGAGAGCATTTCGAATCCGTTCCTTTCATCCCGCGCTACCAGTCTCCTGAAGCGCCTCCGCCTCCGCTGCTGCCGCCGCCAAATCCCCCAAATCCGCCACCATCACTGCCTCCGCCTCCGCCGAACCCGCCGGCCCCCCAGCTACTACCACCTCCCCTGCCACCTCCCGAGCCGTTTCCAACGATGTTCACCAACATGCCCAGCAGAAACCAGAGGCAGCCGCTTCCGCTCGATCCGCCGCGCCTGGCGAGACTGCCAAGAACGAGAAAGAAGAAAAGCACAAAGGCTAGGAAAACGAGAGGGACCCAGAACGCCGGGAATCCGACGTTCCTTCCGCCATGCTGATTTCGAGGCGCAGGCGGCTGAACACTCAAAGTAACGCCGGCATCGTCCGCAATGTATTTTGCCAACTGCCACGCGGCGACCTCGGCCGCCTTGCCGTAGTCGTTCTGGCGTAAGAAGGGCACCATCGCGCGGCCCGCGTCTCCGGCCCGCGCATCATTGATCACCGGTTCGAGCCCGTAGCCGACTTCGATGCGATATTTGCGCTCATGCGGAGCTACAAGCAATAACACGCCGCGATTGTCTTTCTTACTTCCGACTCCGAGCTGTTTGAAAAGGTTCACGGCATAATTCTCGACGCCTTCTCCATCGAGCGATTGGACGGTCACAATGGCCATCTGCGCGCCGGTTTTCTGCTCAAGCTCCGCGCATAACGCTTCGAGCCGTGTTCTGGCTTCTGGGCTGATGACGCCAGCCAAGTCACTTACATAACCGCTGGGATGAATCTTCTTGACGTCTTCCGCTGCGCAGAAGCTCGCAATGAACAAAAGCAGGCAGTGAAGCACTGCGGTTCGAAAGAGGTGAGTTTTTCGCATGCAGGGTTCGAAGTCGTCGCCAAATGACTATAGGGCCAGCTTCGACCATCTGTAAAGCCGTGCCGGCGTTACGCTTCGATCAAGCGAACCTTGCGAGCGTGCTGAGTTCACACCTATAATCCAGTGTCTTTGCGGCGGCATGAGCCGCGTGCGCGTCGGGAGGATCCTTGCCGGTAGGAACTGCGTTTCACGAAAGAACGCTGGCGCTGTGCGAGAGCCTGAATTACCGCGAATGGTCGGGGTATTACACGGTCAGTGTGTATGAGATGCACCACGAGCACGAATACAACGCCATCCGCAATTCGGCGGCGCTGATTGATATCTCGCCGCTCTTCAAGTACCGAGTGACGGGGCGGGACGCCACGAAGTTCGTGAACCGCGTGATTTCGCGAGACATTAATAAGGTTGCGGTGGATCAAGTGATTTACTGCTGCTGGTGCGATCCGGAAGGAAAAGTGATCGATGACGGAACGATCACGCGGCTGGGCGAGAACGAGTATCGATGGACGGCGGCGGACCCGAGTCTGCGATGGTTCCAGCAGAATACGCTGGGGCTGGACGTAACGATTGAGGATATTTCGGAGCAGACCGCGGCGCTGGCGCTGCAGGGGCCGACGTCGGGAAAATTGCTGCACGCGGCCGCGGACGCGGACCTTACGAACCTGAAATATTTTCGCGTGACGCGAGGGAAGATTGCGGGCGTGCCCGTGGACATTTCGCGCACCGGCTATACGGGCGATTTGGGATTCGAAGTGTGGATGCCGTGGCGCGATGCGGTGAAGGT
>DATNLB010000748.1:0-3759 GCA_035603095.1 Candidatus Acidiferrales bacterium | reverse complement strand
CGGAGCTGTCCACGCGGTAATCGGCAAGTTGATAGGAAGGGAGGCGCTGAGTGTAGAGCGCGCTAAAGCTGGCTTCGTCACGGAAAAGCGGACGGCCGGTCATGGTCATGCACCGCGAAAGCAGAACTTCGATAGGCGAGTCAAGCCACAAGACCGGAACGCCGGCCGAGCGCAGAAAATCGGGGCAACCGGGCTGCGCGTAGGTGCCGCCGCCAAGGGCGAGAACGGTGCTTTCTTTCAGCTCGGCGGCGCGGCCGAGAGCAGCGCGGAGCTGATCCGCTTCGATCTGGCGGAAAGCCAGTTCACCGAGGCGTTCGAAAATTTGCGGAATCGGGAGGCCGGCAGACGCCTCAATGCGGTCATCGAGATCGACAAAGCGCCAGGCGAGTTGGCGAGCAAGGAGCGTGCCAATGGTGGTTTTTCCGGAACCCATGAAACCGGCAAGGCAGAGAATCGGGACGCGAGCTTGCGGCCCGCGTAAAGGAGGTGTAGTTGTCACGCGATGGTGGCGCGAAAAGCTAGTCGCGCTTCAGAATGCGAATTGTACCACTGTAGGAGGAGAGTTCGACTTTCGCGAGGCCCTGTCCGACGGTGCCAAAGAGCCCCTTAGTGAACTTCGATGCCAAGTGCTTGACGCCGTGGGAATCCGGCTTCAGGTATGCGGCTGCTTGATTGTCGACCGTGCCGAAGGCGGTTTGCGCCTTCAGGTCAAAAGAATCGTTGCCGGAAAAGCGAACCTCCACGAGGCCCTTGCCGCTCTTCATGGTATAGAGGCCGGTGCGGACAAAATCCCCGTCAAAGAGAATATTTCCCGAAGTGGTGAAGAGACTGACGTTGGTAAGCGCCGGCTGCAGAACCTGAGCGCCACCGCTGATGGACTTGAAATCCAGTTTGCCGGCGCACTGCGTGCAGACAAGCGAGCCTTCGGTGGTCCGGACAATAATGTAGCCGGACACTTCCTTCAGGTGTACGTCGCCGGCAACGCTTTCCAGGGTCATGTCGCCCATGACCTGCTCGACGTAAATGAGTCCCGTCTCCGTCTTCAGCTGCAATTCGGTTTCTTCGGGCACGGTAAGCTGCAGACTGGCTTCCAGCTCGCGGGGCTGCGCCGAGGCGTCGAGAATGGTGGCGGTGACGTCGATGCGGTCACCGGCTTGCTCCATCTCAAAACCAATCTTGCCGGAAGTTTGGCTGGCGAGGACGTCCACTTCCTTGTTTTTCCAGGACTTCACTTCGATGCGCCCATTGGCGACGTTGTGGATCACGACCACAGGGCGGTTGTTGACCGCGAAATGTTTTTCGACATGCTGCGCTGCAGCCGCGGCGGGCAGGCTGGAGCAGAGAAAAGCCGCGGCGCCGAGTACCGGCAGCAAGCTGCGTTTCACATCCGACCGCAAAGAAGCCAACCCCAGCGTTCCAGTTCCCATTTTAGTGGACACTCCCTCCGCGATCCATCATCGCGGACAGTAATTCGGCTTTTTGCTGATAAGCGTTGTACAGATATTCACGCGCCAATTCGTCCTGCGGGGCAGCGTGCAAGCGGCGCTCGCAGTCGGCAATAAAATCATCGACTTGCTGCAGGTTCTGCCGGAAAGAGGTGTCCACCGCAGAAGTGCTGGCAAGCTGCATGTTTCTGAGGTCGATTTCCTGCTCATTCAGCACTTGGGCAGTTTGCGCGAAGGGAATTTGCCAAACGGGGCCGGCAACACTCGCATTAGTTTCCAAGGGGGCGTCCGCCGCAGGCTGGCGCAATTGCAGGACCCCCGCAGCGACGATCAGCAGGCCCACAGCGGCAGTCGCCAGAGCGCGGCCACGAAACAGATCGTTGAAGCCGAGCCACCAGGACGCGCGCCCGCCATGAGCAGGAACGACAGGCGTCTTGATAATTCCTTCGAGTTCAAGTTGAGCCTGGAGGGAAAGCCACACGCGGGCGGGTGGTTCGACTTCCGCCGGCAATTCCTTCGCGAGAGAAACAATAGCCGCGAGATCGGCAACAAATTCCCGGCAATGGCTGCAAGTGGCCACATGCGCCCTTGCCGCTTCCGGCAGTGGCGCCAGACCTTCCTGCTCCACAACGATTTCCACGTCCTTACACAACATGATCCTGCACTCCGCGAGAGCTGGCGCTGGAGGCCTGCCCCGTTCGACTTCTCTCAAATCGTTTCGGCGCAAAACCCCGATGTTCCGCCGTGAAGTCGCTCACACACCCTGAATTGCACTCATTGTAACTCAATCATCATGCGCCGTATGGGTTTTTGCCGCATGGCGCTCCTGCCGTGCCTGCTGGCGTACTTCTTCCTGGAGCAGGTCCCGCAGCCGGGTACGCGCTTTATGCAATTGCGACTTCGAATTTCCCACCGAGCACCCCATGATGTCTGCAATCTCATTGTGCTCGTAGCCCTGGACGTCATGAAGCACAAACACCGTCCGATAGCCCGGCGGCAACTTTTCAACGGAACGTTCCAGATTGACCCGGTCCACGGCACCGCTCAAGCGCAAATCCGGCGCGCCGATGTCTTTCCTGGGGCCGCCCGTTTCATCGTCGGGATCCGTCGTTTCTTCGAGCGAGGCCACAGGAAGCGACTTTTTGCGTAGCCGCATCAGCACCACATTGACCGTCATCCGGTGCAACCAAGTCGAAAAGGCCGACTCTCCGCGGAAGGTCCCAATCTTACGGAAAAGTTGCAGAAAAGCTTCCTGCATCAGGTCTTCCGCATCGGCTGGGTTATTCACCATGCGCAGGCACAAGGCGTAGACGCGGCGGCCATGCAAGTGGTACAGAAATTCAAAAGCCGCAGCATCCCCGGCTTGGGCCAGGCGGATGGCCTCCGCTTCAGTCACCGGTTTGGCGGACTGGCGAGAGGTCGACGCATCGGGATCGCTTGGTCGGTTTCGGGCCAA
Organism: Candidatus Acidiferrales bacterium; assembly: GCA_035603095.1. Classification (GTDB taxonomy): domain Bacteria; phylum Acidobacteriota; class Terriglobia; order Acidiferrales; family UBA7541; genus Acidiferrum. The sequence goes on along the minus strand of DATNLB010000748.1, from coordinate 858 downwards.
CGGTCCAATAGCGGCGCATCCACCACTTCGGATGCGCCGAATACCCCCTTGAGTTGTCCTGGCACAAGCCCGCATGACCTAAACAGACACCCCCAAAGGGGCGCATATTCCCCGGGTAGGTTTCCCGGAGCCCTGCGGGTGAGCAGGCTCGATCATTCTCCCGCGATCGCGGTCATTCGTCTATGGCGTATCGCAGGTTGGCGGGAAGGAACGTTGGCTTCCTGGAGCTGAGATTGCTCGCGAACGGCATTCTGGAAAGCAACAAGCTGGCTCTCGGGCAGGACAATCAAGAAAGACTTGAAGACAACAATGGCCTCTCTCAAGCAAGTATTCAGGTCGTAGTGGCCCGCGTCCACCTCTGCCCACATTTTCTTGGGATTCAAGGAGGCTCCCTCGGCGAGGTTATCGGCGGCAAGGCGAAACTCCTTCCCAAGATCCTCGACCATTTCCTCCAAGGTGCTTACTTTGTGAAGGAATTGAAGCCTTTGGGAAAGCAGCACGTGGTTGAGCAGGCTGCTCATACGCGCCGACCGCTGGCCTCTTGGCCCCTGAAAATTCGCGGGATCGAGAGGCGCAGCGTTGGGGATGGTTCCATAATGCTTGGCGTGTTCGGACAAGGCACGAAGCAAGCCAGCGAGCGCCTGGGTCAGCAGCTTGCAGAGGCCCGAAGTTATGCTTACGGCCTGCACGGACTTGGCGGAGTCTCCCAGCTGCCACAGTTCGATAGCCTCATCGAGGGACACGCTCAACATGGCGTAGCTGGATTCGAGTTGGCGGACTTGGTTGTGGAAAACCTGGGCTTTTTCATCAGGCAGCCAGGCGCGCCAGTCGTCTCTGACACACTTACCGCGGGCTGGG
>DATNLB010000677.1:0-4811 GCA_035603095.1 Candidatus Acidiferrales bacterium | reverse complement strand
AACCAGGTCAGATGTACGTTGGAAGATCGGACTGGCCGATTCTGGGTAGCCGACGGGGAGAATTTGGAGGAGTTTGATCGTGAGGGTGGAAGAGTTCTCTCGCGGGTCCGCGTGAGTGACGGGCTAAGGTTAATTTCGTTGTATGAAGATCACCTCGGGGTCTTTTGGATTACCTACATCACGAATAAGAGCGGAAGTGGATTGGTGGTTCTGGACCGATCCACAAATAGCCTGATTCCTTATTCAATCTATGACAGGAAGTCCGGTAAGGAATTACCTGCTGGGTTCATGGCGGCAACCGAAGATAACAGCCAAACGCTTTGGTTAGCCAGTTTTGGCTCGGGGTTATTAAAGCTGGACAGAGAGCATGGCGTTTTCATCCGGTATCGGAATTATCCAGAAAATCTTGAGAGCATCGCAGACGACCGTGTGATGTCGCTACGCGGAGACCGCGAAGGAAATGTTTGGGTGGGCTTGGTTGCAAGCGAGCCCAACTTTTTCCGTACTGAAACGGCGCCGTTCATGCCTCTGCGTGTCATTCGAAGCAATCCCCGCAGTCACGGCGAAAAAATCGTCAATGCTGTGTACGAAGACCGCGAGCACGTTTTGTGGGCGGCGACGACAGGAGCGCTAAATCGCATCAATCGAGGGACTGGAGAATTCACTTCTTACCAACCTCCCGGCCACGGACTGTGCGATGTAATTGCGATCACCGAAGATCTGGTCGGCGGTCTCTGGACCGGATCCTACGGCGCGGGGCTGAGCCGGTTCGATCGGAGAACCGGACTTTTCAAGACCTATCTGCACGAGCCAGATAATCCGTTCAGTTTGAGCAGCAACATCGTGAGCCGGATGCTGATCGATCATGCAGGCACGATGTGGGTCGCTACCTACAATGGTCTTGATCGATTTGACGCGCGGAATGAAAGGTTCGTGGTCTACAAGCAAGACACTAAGAGTGGCGATGAGGAGTATTTCAATCTCTCTGAGGACAAAAGCGGATTCCTGTGGATGGGTAGTTGGGGAGGTTTGAACCGTTTCAACCCGCTGACTGGTCAATTCACCGTCTATCCCCACAAAGCAGGTGATCCCGCTTCTTTGAGTGACAACGCCGTTACCTCGACCTATGTTGATCATTCGGGAGCTCTTTGGGTCAGCACGGAAAATGGCCTGAACAAGCTGAACCGTGAAAGCGCAACATTCACCCACTATTACATGAAGGATGGCTTGCCCAGCAACGCCGTGAGCTGCGTTCTCGAAGACCAGTTCGGCATGCTCTGGATGAGCACAAACCGTGGGCTGTCCAGGTTCGATCCCGTCGGAAATAGATTTACGAACTACTCCACAGTTGACGGCCTGCCTGGCAATGACTTTACGGGTTGGGATGCTTGCTTTAAGAGTGCAAGCGGAGAGATGTTTTTCGGCGGGTTTAGTGGCGGGGTTGCCTTCTTTCCCGACAAGGTCATCAGTACGTCGTACCCGTTGCCCCTGGTTTTGACCGATTTCCAATTGGCGGGGCGTTCGGTAGAGGTTGGAGCCAACTCCCCGCTTGGGAAGTCCATCAGCTACACCAAAGATGTCACACTGACTCACGACCAAAACATCTTTTCACTGAGTTTCGCTGCGCTCACGTATTTCAATCCAGATGCAAACCGCTATCGCTACAAACTCGAGAAGTTGGATCGCGACTGGATTGAAGTTCGGAGTGATCGAAGGGTAGCGAGCTATACGACTCTGCCGGCCGGCAAATACACATTTCATGTGCAGAGCGCAACCAGGCAAGGCGTCTGGAACGAGCCTGGCCTGGCATTGGGGATCACGATCCTACCGCCCTGGTGGGCCACATTTTGGTTCCGGTTATTGTGCATCGTGGCGACCGTTGGCATTCTCTGGATGCTCTATCTAATTCGGCTCAAGCAAATGGAGGCAGAGATTCGGGCAAGGATAGAAGAGCGCCTCGGTGAACGAGAGCGGATTGCGAGGGAGTTGCACGATACTCTATTGCAAGGCATACAAGGCCTGATTTTGCGTTTCCATGCCGTGGCCGAACGGATTCCGGCCTCAGAACCTGCCCGTCCCATGATCGAGAAAGCCCTCGACCGAGCTGACGAAATACTCGTGCAAGGACGAGATAAGGTTAAGAACCTCCGTCTAACCGCACAAATGAAGACCTTACGAGAGGCCCTTACTGACGTCATCAAGGACCTTGCTGTCAGTAAGGGCGTTGAATTCAGCGTTATTGTAGAGGGAGACCTGCGCAAGCTTAACCCGCTGGTTCGAGATGAAGCATATTGGATCGGCCACGAGGCGCTAGTAAATGCGCTGCAGCATGCGGGCGCAAAACGCATTGAAGTTGAAATCGCATACGATCCTTCGCAATTGCGTTTGCGATTTCGTGACGACGGTTCCGGTATTGACCCTAAGATTCTCGAAGCCGGTGGCAAACCTGGCCACTGGGGGATGCGAGGAATGCGGGAACGCGCAGCGAAAATCGGCGCGCACTTGGAAACCTGGAGCCGGCCGGGAGCGGGGACTGAGCTGGAATTGAGGATTCCCGGATCCGCTGCCTACAGCGCCCAGGGGAACGGTTCGCTTTGGCGAAGGCTTCGCAAGCTGTGGCACGAGGAGGTACCCCATGAACCCCATCAAGGTTCTAACGGTTGACGATCATCCCATTCTCAGAGAGGGGATAGCGGCAATCATCGAAAATCACGCTGACATCGTCTTGGTCGGCGAAGCTGGTAATGGTCGTGAAGCCATCGAATGCTTCCGCAAGTTGCATCCCGACGTGACACTCATGGATTTAGTGATGCCGGGGATGAATGGTATCGACGCGACCATCGCTATTCGAAAAGAATTTCCGAATGCTCGCATCGTGGTGTTAACGACGTATAAAGGTGATGTCCAAGCTGCCCAGGCTCTCGATGCCGGAGCCTGCGGATACCTGCTCAAGAGCACTCTGAGGAAGGATCTCCTCGACACGATTCGCAGCGTGCACATTGGCCAGCGGCGAATTCCACCTGAGATTGCCATGGCCATGGCAGAACATCATTCCTCTGACACTCTTAGCGACCGCGAACTGGAAGTGCTGCAACAAGTCGCGGCGGGGAATGCGAATAAAAATGTCGCAGCGCACCTTTCTATCTCGGAAGACACGGTCAAAGGCCATGTGAGGGCGATCCTTGCTAAACTCGGAGCAAACGACCGCACTCATGCGGTAACCATTGCACTCAAGCGCGGAATCATTTCGTTGGAAGAATGAATTGATTTGCTCGTCCAGATAAGCTTCATCCCGCAAAAATCCTCGAAACTGGCTCAGCATCCGCAAGAAAGAATGCGAGCCACCGTGTCAGGACCTCGCCACACCACCTCATCAAATGCATTTCGAGGCTCTCCTCTAGGTCAAAAGAACGGCAACTGGTTTTGATGCGCTGACAGTCATAGTGCATGCTCACCCGAAAGAGTTGCTCCGTCTCAACTCGATTTGGTCTTACGCGCCTTGGGAATCATGTCTAGTGTTGCGTGTCGGACTTGCGGTGCCGAGTCGAATGAAGTTCAAACTAGAGAGGAAAATAATCATGAAGAAGACTTACGGGGTCGTAGCGCTTGCCGCTACGTTGATGGGCGCGACTCTGCTGCTGGAGCGGACTGTTAGAGTTGCGGCGGCGGCGCCAGCCGGCATCAAGAACGTGGTTCTTGTGCATGGAGCATTTGCCGATGGCTCCGGTTGGGAAGCCGTCGCCAAGATCCTCGAGAAGGATGGCTACACGGTGTCGGTGGCGCAGCCTCCCGAGACCTCCTACGCCGAGGACGTCAAGTCCGCGAAGGCGGCCGTCGACGCCATGAACGGGCCGGTGGTCATCGTTGGCCACAGTTATGGCGGGTCCATCATCACCGAAGCCGGCAACGATCCGAAGGTTTCGGCGCTGGTCTACATCGCCGCTTTTGCGCTCGATGACGGTGAGAGCTGTGCGTCGATCGAACAGGCCCTGCCGCAAGCCTCCAAGGCATTCAAGCCAGACAGCAACGGCAACTGGTGGATAGAACAGGAGCATTTCGCGGCCGACTTCGCGGCGGATATTCCGCCGTCCGTGTCCCGCTTCATGGCCGAGTCGCAGGTGCCGATCTCCACCGACTCGTTCACCCACAAGGTCACGTCGCCCGCTTGGAAGTCCAAGCCCACTTGGTACATGGTGGCGACCGCCGACCGGTCGATCAATCCGGACCAGGAGCGCATGATGGCCAAGCGGGCCAATGCTAAGACAGTTGAAGTGAATGCAAGCCATGTGGCCTACATGTCGCATCCAAAGGAGACAGCCAAGCTCATCGAAGAGGCTGCCACTTCCGCGAGATCCAGTCAGTAATCGTTCAACCAAAGGAGAATAAAATGACGCCTGCGCAAACTAAACCAAGCATCGTGTTCTGCCACGGGATCTGGGCGGACGGTTCGTGTTTTAACAAGCTGATTCCTACACTTCAGGCCGAAGGTCATCAGGTGATCGCCGTGCAATATGGCCTCGACTCACAGGCAGCCGACATCGCCGCAACCAAGCGAACGCTAGCGCGTGTGAGTAGCCCGGCCATCCTTGTCGGCCATTCGTATGGCGGGGCCGTCATCACCGCTGCCGGAACCGATGATCGTGTTGTCGGGCTGGTTTACATCGCCGCGGTCGCTCCCGATGCCGGCGAAACCGTGCAGAGCCAGCTCGACAAGTACCCCACACCAATCTTCGGCCACATCGAAGTTGCCGACGGACGGGTCTGGATGCTCCCGGAAGGCGTTAAGGATTTCGCCGGCGACCTTCCGGAGC
>DATNLB010000760.1:0-17751 GCA_035603095.1 Candidatus Acidiferrales bacterium | reverse complement strand
CTCGAGGTTGCACCGCAACACCCGTCTTTGGCTTAGATGCAATCGGCTCTCCCGTTCACCCGTCTGTGAAGACTCCGCGGCCAACATAACGGGACGCCCCGAATCTAGGGCTACTGTCAATCCCCATGTGCTGTCAATAGATGGACAGTGACCATTCCACATCACGCACAAACCCATCTGTCCCTGCGGGAAGTACTGACTATCCAGCTATTCAGAGCAAGGCAGCCAGAGACTGTCCTGGAATTGCGCTTGCATTGTTACCGTAGGGCTCGCTGACGCATGCCGTCACTTGTTTCGGCTGTGAATCCTCACGACAGGGAGAGCGCGATGCAAACAATCACGAAGCACTACATCGATGGGGCGTTCGTCGAATCCCACGGCCACGAGGTTATAGACAGCATCAACGGCATGCGTGACGATCCGCAGGCATCTTGTGGCGGATTCAAGCACTGGGGCGTCGGCCGCGAATTCGGTACATTCGGGATCGAAGCGTTTCTACAACCGCGGGCCTTTCTCAGTGACCGCTCTTGCGTGGCCGAACGAATCGAATGAGGATACGAGTTCATGAGCAACCACGCTACTATCTCTCCCAGTGAAGCCGCGGATCGCCTCGCTATCCGCGAGCTTGTTGAGGCCTACGCACACTGCGCCGATCGACGCGACGCGAAAGGTCAGATGTCCCTCTTCACCGCTGATACTGATTTCGTAGTGTACATGAACTCCAAGAATCCCACGCCCTCACAGGCGCTGCACTCACGCGAGGCGCTTGCTCCGGTCTTCGCGGAGCTGAACAAGTATGACGCCACGACGCACTTCGTCGGACAGAGCACGATCTTCACGCTGACAGCCGATCGAGCCACCGGGGAAGCCTACTGCCTGGCGCATCACATCACGCTCGAAGGTGGAAAGCGACGCTTGATGCTCGCCTTGCTCCGATATCTCGACACGTTCGTGAAGATGGACGGCGCGTGGCTGTTTGCGGAGCGTCAGCTGTACGTCGACTGGTTAGAGGAGCGCGCACTTTCATGATACCGGCTAAGCAGACCGCTTCGATGATCGCCTTTGCAGCGCCTCGGGGCCGCGGGTGAGCGTTCCGACGCGGAGTCAGACACGCCTTGCAATTGTGGGCGCGACGGGAATGGTCGGTGGATACGCCCTTCGCTATGCGCTCGAGCATCCCGCCGTCAAGTCAGCGACCGCGATCGTTCGCAGGAAGCTCGACATTTCGCATCCCCAGTTGAACCAGGTTGTGCACCGAGACTTCGCGGACTGCTCTGCACTCGCGGAGGCGCTCTCCGCTCAGGACGGAGCGGTCTTTTGCCTGGGTGCATATACCGGAGCGGTGTCGGACGCGGAACTCCGGACCGTAACCGTGGACTACCCAATCGAGTTCGCGCGAGTTCTCCACACCAGCAGCCCCGGCGCGGCATTCTCATTCTTGAGTGGGAGTGGCGCGGACCCGACCGGGCGGAGTCGGATGCCCTTCGCACGCTACAAGGGAGAGGCCGAGAAGGCACTACTCGCGGCGGGGTTCCCGCGCCTTTATATCTTCCGGCCCGCATACATCTACCCTGTGGAGCCGAGGAAGGAACCGAATTTCAGCTACCACCTCTTGCGCGCGATCTACCCCGCGTTTCGATTGCTCTTCCCCAACCAAGTGATTCGGGCCGACGACTTGGCGCGGGCCATGGTGGATGTCGCCCTTCGGGGATCAGGGGAGCGCGGAGGCCAAATTTTAGAGAACCATGACATCCGAGCCATTGTCGAAGCGATTCGTTCCCCCAACGCGTAATCCAGCCCATTAGAAGCAGGAACGGCGACATTGACAAATTTCGAGCAATCGGGAGGCAGGACATGCATGAATCTGAGCACACTATGTTGGTAAATAGGTTTGCGGCAAAAGAGAAGTGGTCCCGCGCCCACAATGAGTGGAATCGCGTGAAAGCAAGAGCTCGCGACTTACCGACGGTCATATTGTGTCTGGTTGCATTTTGCGCGTTGCCGTCGACAAACCGCGCACAGGTTCCAGCCTATGAAGTAACGCCCGTGGAAAGCACCATCAAATTTGGCGTCGACTCTTCGGTGCCTATTAAAGGTACCTTCGACAAATGGAGCGCAAGCATGAGGTTTTCGTCCACGGATGTGAGAAGCGGGGTTTTAGAGATCGAGATTCAAGCGGACAGTGTGAACACCGGTAGTGGTCTAAAAAACAACAAATTGAAGAGCAAGGATTTCTTTGACGTGAAAGACTCTCCCACCATTACCTTCAAATCCACAAAAGTCGCTCAGACGGGGCCAAACACATTCGACCTGGAAGGAGACTTTACGATTCGCGGGGTCACGAAGACGGAAAAGCTCACTCTTGCAGATAACGGCAAGGGATCAACCTCCGGAAGCATCGACGGCACTATGGCCTTCGATCGCAAAGACTATGGCATGAACAGGAACATTCCCTTCATCAAGATCGCCAACCGTGTCGAAGTAAGTGTCTCTCTGAAATGGAAGCGGGTCAGCGGAGCTCCTCCAGTTTTCCAACAATAATTCGCAATTCCACAAAACGTGAAGCGCGCTAGCCTCGGTGAGCTGTCACTCCGAACCGCAGGCTGAGGATCGCGGACCGGGAGTGAATGCCGATCGCTACTTCTTCGCAAGAAAGCATCTTTTTGGGCGAATGGTGCCTAGCCCCTAATACAGAAGTAGGACCTCATCAATTCTACTGAGCGGCGGCTTTCAGTTTTGCTGTCCTGCGTAATGCGGCTCGTGCATGAAACTGTCGCCCTTTCGCTGCAGAGACGGAGATCCCAAGTGCCTCGGCGGTTTCATGCAGGGAGCACTCCTGCAAGTCACAAAGTTCGACAACATTCCGAAGTTTTGGTCGCAGCTTTGCGATTGCGTCTCTCAAAGCTGCCCGCTGTTCAGTTCTTGCGCAAATCTCCTCGGGATTTGGCACAGCATCGCTCAGTTCGGCCGCGTCTGTGGGGTCTTCCACCCCAACTTCCCGCGATGCGCGATTCTTGCGCACTTTCATCAGCGCAGCATTAATAGCGATACGGGTCAGCCATGTTGAAAATCTTGCCCTTTCGTCAAACTTCTCGAGGTGGACGTAGGCATTGAGAAAACTCTCTTGAACCGCATCCTGGGCATCCTCACGATCTCGAGTGATGCGACGAGCAACCCGAAACATCCTTTCGCGATGACGTTCGTGAAGCTCGTCAAAGAAACTTCCGTAGCCCATCTTGGCGCCCGCGACGAGCGCCTCGTCGCTCATAAATTGGGCAGCGTCGGAAGTGAAATTCCAGCTGCCTCCGTGATGTCCTGAAATTACTCGTGTGGCCGACATCGTGCGCTCCTTTACACTCTTTCCATTGAGGTAGGATTGCACGTGTGATTCCAAGACAAGCTGTGGCCGTCTTGCGCTGCATCGCAGACTAACAAGCACTTACGCAACGAGAGGTATGTTCTATGTGCGACGTGGAATGGTCGGTGTCCAGCCATCGACAGACGCACGGTTCAAGCAACTGTTGCGGAGCACGATGCGACGGTTTTCCAAACCGCCGCCGACCCCCGGTTGGTTCTCACGGATTAGACCTCGCTGCGACCAGCTCTTATCCGCGTGACACCACTGTGACGGTGCCACCGCGACAAGCTACATTTCTGGCAAGTAACACTGCGTCCCTTCGGCTTTCAACCGAAGGGTTGGTGTTACCCAAGAGTCTGGCATCGGCGAACGCCTTTCGCTGTTTCTTCGCTGAGGGGAAAATTGGGGACTCCATGCCTGCGGAGCCACATTTTCATACATCTTGCACTTCTATTTCTTTTGCTAAGCCTTTTATTCTCAAAATGGAGATTGAAAAGGAAGGACTTCCAAGAGATAGCCCGGCTGCCTTGGGCGCAGGAGGCTCCCGGTTCAAATCCGTGCGCCCGGCCAATCACTTCTTTGTTTTTCCGCAACTTTGAATCCCTTTTACTTATGGTAGAATCCCCGCCGTTGAGCCACTACCAAAGAGGGACGATCCAGGTGCCGCGGCCAGTTAGAAAGAACGGCAAGACCGTAGACCCGACAACATAAAGGCAGTGACAGGATGGCGAGTCCCGACGCCGTCTGATGGAAGCGTCTCTCACCAGAAAGGGGCCTCTAAAAAATGCATCGGATCCCAGTTCCCTCCAAGGAAATTACACAGGTTGGTTACCAGGAGCATTCTGAAACTCTCGAAATCAAATTTGAACACGGTGGCGTGTATCAGTTTTTTAATGTGCCTGCGGATGTCTTCAACGGATTGATGAATGCGGCCTCCAAAGAGGGATTTTATCGCTCGAAGATTGGCGAGCGCTTCCCCTGCTCTCGCGTTTCCTGATGGTGATTTGCTCCTGCTAAAGGACTTCCGGGAAAAATCGCGAGGGCGGTCTTTTCCGGGAATTCAGAGGCTGGCTCAACTAAATATTATGCCGCGGGAATCAGACCTGCGCTGCGGTGGTTGAAGTTCACTTCGCACGCCCGTCCGCTGGATTTGGCGCGCGTGTCTCTCGCCGAAAGCACCTTACTCAGCAATTTTCCAGATCGCGCTTCTTTCCGTAACGAAACGCCAATCCAACACCCATGGTCATAAATCCAATTGGAGGGACTACCAGCACCAGGACACCTTTGCTGATGGCCTTCTGGCCCTCCTTTGACGTGGCCGCGGCGGAGCTGCGGCACATGGCGCAGCCCTGGCTGAACGCGGGAGCAGCCCACAAGAAGAGCGATAGGACGAGAAGCGCGGCGCGAACTTTCATTTCACTCCCAGATACAAAATGCGAAAAGCATCCGGAAAGAAAAAGATGGTCATCAAGATCAGGCACATGACCACCGAAGTCATTGTAAGCCACTTCATGCGCGATACTTCATATTTTAGGTGCATGAAGTAGCCGATGATCAGCGCCGCCTTGATCAGCGACAGACCCATCAGAATCGTAAGCATCTTCGCCGGCTGCATATTCTGGTAGGTCAGGTAAACCTCGATGGCGGTCATCAGCAGCAGCGCGCCCCAAACATAAAAGAACAGCGCTTTGCCGTGATGGCGTTGCTGTTCGGCGGCGCGTTCTGCGAGAGCTATTTGAGTGCTATCCATGTCTCTCCGGCTCCTAGAGAATCTTGGCGGACATCAGATACACCAAAGGAAAGATAAACATCCACACGAGGTCGACGAAGTGCCAGTACAATCCCGCGACTTCCACGTCCGACGAATCGTAAACCTTGGGCTTCAGCCACAGGATAATCGAGATCACGATCGCCGCGATCAAGAGTACATGCGCGCCATAGTGGAACGGGCTATAGGCCGGCGTGGCCAGCCAGGCAACCAGCCATAGGACCAGCAAAATGGGAATGAATTTGCGACGCAGCGCGACCACGCCGAGGTAAATCACACCCAGCGTCACGTGCAGCATGTGCATCCCGGTCAGCCCGAAGAACGTCGCCGCAAACTGCGGCACGGTCTTGGATACGTTCACAAATTCGCTGGCAGCTTCGTGGCCCGGAACTTTGGGGAACATCGGGAGACTCAAGCCTTCCGCGATCAGATTGCTCCACTCGCGGCCGTGAAGAATGATGAAACCCGCACCGCAGAGCATGGTGGCGATCAACCAGAGTGTCTGCGCCTTGGCATGGCGGTCCACCGACGCGCGCACTGCGAGAACCATGGTCAGCGAACTGGTAAGCAGAAACGCCGTCATGATGGTGGCGTTAACGATGCTCTCGGAATGGAAAGGGGTAGGCCACCCCGCCGTTGAAATGCGGCCGTAGCTGTACGCATAGAGCAGCGCGCCAAACGTCAGCGAATCGGAGAGCAGAAACAACCACATCCCGATTTTCTTGGAGTAGGTGCCGAACAGCGACGGCTCATAAGCCGACGGGATGTCGTGGAGCGCGGTTTCAGCCATGCGTTCGGCCTCCTGGTCAGAAACGTCGATTTAGCCTGCAAACTCCAGCAAACACAGAATGTAAATCCACAGCCCGGCCATGAAATGCCAGTACCAAGCGGTCACATCCACCACAATGCTCCGCGTTGCCACGGAGCGGCGCAAAAGCGAAGCGATGCCTGCAATGAACAGTGCGAGGACGCCACCCATCAAGTGAATGGCATGCGTCCCGGTCAGGAGATAAACGAACGAGCTGCTGGGCGTGGTGGCTACATAGAAGCCGTTCGCGGCCAGTTGCCGCCAGGCCGTCCACTGTCCGAAAAGAAAAACGAGACCGAGCACGGACGTCATTGATAGCCAAGGTATCTTCATCTGCTCAACGACGGAGACTCCCGGAACGGACTTTGCTGATGCGCGAGCCGCTTGTCCCCTAATCTGGCGCCGCGCCAGCTCCATGAACACGCTGCTCAAAATCAGCACGCCCGTATTGATCAACAGCAGCTTGGGAAGCGTGATAGGAATCCAGTCGCGCACGAGCGCATTGGTGCGCGGGTCGAGCGTGGGAAGTCCCTGACGCACAACGTAAGCGCTGCTGAAGGAGACAAACAACATAAATATCGGCGCTAGGGCGACGAGTAGCCCGAGACGCGCCCGGCGCAGCCGCGTTGCGTAATCCGGCAACCCCGGACCGGAGCCATCGTCATCGCGGCCGCCCCGGACCGGAGGCAGAATGCCGTCGTCGCCCAACGAGATTCTGGGATCGTCTACCGTCGCGGTTGTGGAGAAGGTTGCCATAAGGTGTTCAGTGTGCCGGCTTGATTTCCGGATCGGTCTGCATCACGTAATCGCGGGGCGCGCCGGGCACGCTGTACTCATAAGGGCCGTTGTAGACGACGGGTGTGCGTCCGCCGAAATTGTCGTGAGGTGGCGGCGTCGCCGTGGTCCACTCGAGCGTGGTCGCCTCCCACGGATTGTCGCTGGCCTGCTGCCCCTTGAACATGCTCCAAAAGAGATTCACAAGAAAGATCAATTGGCCGGCGATCGTGACAAACGCCGCGTAAGTGATGAACTTCTGCAGCGGAATCAGGCCGTTCAGATAGCCGACCTCGGTCATCTGCGAGTAGCGCCGCGGCATCCCCGCCATACCCAGATAGTGCATAGGCATGAAGATCGCGTAAGTGCCGATGAAACTGAACCAGAAGTGCCAGCGCGCCATAGATTCGTTCATCATGCGTCCGAACATCTTGGGAAACCAATAATAGGTGGCCGCAAAGATCCCGAAGATGGACGCCACTCCCATGATGAGGTGGAAGTGGCCGGGCACGAAGTAAGTGTCATGCAACTGAATGTCGAGCACGGGCTGCGCGAGGAAGGGACCGCTGATCCCGCCGGAAACGAAAAGCGAGACGAATCCGATCGCAAACAGCATGGGTGACGTAAAACGAATCCGTCCGCGCATGAGCGTGCCGAGCCAGTTGAATGTTTTTATGGCTGACGGAACGCCGATACCCATGGTCATAATGGAAAAAGCGAAGGCGGTATACGGGCTCATACCGCTCATGAACATGTGATGTCCCCAAACCATGAAGCCGAGTAATCCGATGGCCAAGATGGCGTACACCATGGCCTTATAACCGAAAATCGGTTTGCGTGAGAACACGGAGAGCAACTGCGAGCACATGCCCATGGCCGGCAAGATCGCGATGTAAACCTCCGGATGTCCAAAGAACCAAAATAAGTGTTGCCACAAAAGCGGCGAGCCGCCCTTATGCCCCGTGAGCTGGCCGTTGATGGTGACCAGCGGCACGAAAAAGCTGGTGCCAAGGTTGCGGTCCATCAACAAGAGAATCCCGGCAGAGAGCAGCACACCAAACGCCAGCAGGCCGAGGATCGCAGTCACAAACCAGGCCCACACGGTCAGTGGCATGCGCATCATGGTCATGCCCTTGGCGCGCATATCGAGCGTCGTGGTGATGAAGTTCAGAGCGCCCATCAGCGCACCGATGCAGAAAATGGCGATACTAATGATCCACAAGTCCGCGCCCAGGCCCTCGCCCGGGCCAGACGACTGCAAGGCGCTCAGCGGCGCGTAGCCGGTCCAACCATGCAGGGGCGCTCCCCCGGCCACGAAAAAGGCCGCGAGCATCACGATAAAACCGAGAAAGGTGGTCCAGAAGGAGAGCATATTCAGCACCGGGAAAGCCATATCCGGCGCGCCGATCTGAATGGGCAGGAAGTAGTTGCCGAAGCCACCCTGTGGCGCGGTGGTGAGCACGAAGAAAACCATGATGGTGCCGTGCATGGTCACCAAAGTGAGATAAGTCTCCGGCTTGATGTCTCCTAAAAACGGCAAAATTGCGGTAGGCGCGACCAAATGGATGCGCATCAGAAGCGAGAGGAACATGCCGACAAACACCGCGGCCAGCGCGAGGAAGTAATACTGAAGGCCGATGACTTTATGATCGAGACTGAAGACCCACTTTCGAATGAACCCCTGGGGGCCCGCGTGGGCGTGCGATTCCTGGGCAGCGAATTCGTGAGTAGCCATATTATTGCTTCTCGGCCTCCCGTGCCGCCAACCATTTGTCGAACTCTTCCTGACTGACGACCTTTAACATGCCGTGCATCTTGTAATGGCCGAGCCCGCAGAGTTCGGCACAGAGAATTTCAAACTCTCCCGTTTGTATGGGCGTGAAATGCATGTGGATCGCCAGGCCGGGTACCGCGTCCTGCTTGAAGCGCATGGTAGGTATAAAGAAACTGTGGATGACGTCGTGAGCGCGCAAAATCACTTCGATCTCGCGGTTCACCGGTACCACCATGGTTCCCGTCACGACATCGTCTTTAGAAGCTGAGTCTTTCGTATCGAGACCCAGCGCCGCTTCGCCGCCGGCCGAGGCATCCTCAAGTTCCGGTTTCGTTGCGCCAAACTTGCCGTCGGGCCCGGGATAGCGGAAATACCAGGCGAACTGCATACCCGTCACTTCCACTTGCACGGAATTCGCATCCGCGGCGCGGAAACGCTCCGAAGCCCAGATGGAGCTGCTCGCGAGGTTCATCCCCACAAACAGGACGGTGGTCAGCACGGTCCAGACAATTTCCAGACTGGTGTTGCCGTGCGAATACGCCACTTTCGAAGCGGTCCCGCGATCGCGATAGCTCCAAACGAGGTATCCCAAGGTAACCTGAGCGGCAACGAAGACCACGCCCATAAGGATAAAGGTCGTCGTGAAGTGATGGTCGATGCTGGCGGCCGCAGCGGAGGCTCCGACTGGCAGCCACCATGTCTTCGCCACAAAAAAATAGGTACTCACGAAGGTGATCAGCCAGATGACAATAAGAAGAATGAGGCCCATGCAGCACGACCCCCACGTTGGATTCTCGGCCTTCCCCACGGAGGCCCTGTTCGAATTCTCTGCGATCGAAGAAGTAGAGAATGCAAACCGGGGCGAATATATCACAGCTTTTTCTGAGCGCAAGCGGGTTCTTGCATCGATTCTTTTTTTCTCGACGAAGCTTCTTTTCGGAAAGCGCTCTTAATCATTCCTGGACAACGCCGCAAAGACGCATTGACGAATTTTTTTGTTTTGAGTAATATCCGTTTCGTCTCTGGGGGGTCCAGCGAAATGTTGAGGACCTCGCGATGTATTCGTATAAAACTTTTCCAATCCGACGGGCCCCGGACGCTCGCAGTGAACGCGCCCTCTCTTTGTAGTTTGTCCGGTCCCTCCGAAAAACGTTTCGTATCCTCGGGACAGTCGTCTCCCCCTCACTGCGGACAAATCGAAATCATCCCTGATATGATTTGGAATTCGGGACCAATCTATTTTCGACCCCGGCCAGGTCGGGGTCCACGGGCCCGCAACCTGAAGGTACAACGGGCGGCGCTTTCGGGGGCCGCCCATTATTTTCGAGGACCAACAATCCAGGAGGTATCGCATGGCGGGCCCGGAAACTGATTCGGCCAAACCAAAGCCGGACGCAGCGAAAACAACCGCTGCCGGCGGCGGAGATGCAACTAGGTATGTTGGTACCCCTGCCGTGGGTACGTCCAAAGCTGCAGCTTCCGCGGGTTTGGCGACCGTGGGCCCGGAAGCCGGCGGAGTCAACGAACGGCGCCGCCGCCTGGTGTGGGTTGCTGTCACTGGATTTTTGGGCGCGTGGTTCATCGCCTTCCTTCGTTTTTTCCTTCCCCGTACGCTCTTCGAACCTCCCACCGTTTTCAAGATCGGCTACCCTTCGGACTATGCCTTGGGTGTCGATACCAAGTGGCAGCAGAAATACCGCATCTGGGTGGACCGCACGCCGGATCGCGTATTCGTCGTCTACGCTCGCTGCACGCATCTGGGCTGCACGCCCGATTGGAAGGCCAGCGAGAACAAGTTCAAGTGTCCCTGCCACGGAAGCGGCTACGACAGCGAAGGTGTCAACTTCGAGGGGCCGGCGCCGCGTCCAATGGATCGCGCGCACGTGGAACTGGCGCCAGACGGTCAGATTATCGTGGATACTTCCCGGCTTTATCAGTGGCCCAAGGGACAACCGAGCCACTTCAGTGATCCAGGATCATTTTTGCCAGTGTAACTGACGGCGCTGCGGGAGCGCTCCGCGCGTACGGGAGAAGCAGAAACAGATCGAGCCGCTATAGCACGGGAGAGCAGACGATGCCCGAAGAGAAAACTCCGAACGGAAAAAATGGCAAATCGGTTGGCCTGGTCGATCGTCTCAAGGCGGGCGTCAAGGAGGACCTCCAGTCCCTCAAGACGGACATGCCTGCAAAAGCAAAAGAGCAAGTCGAGCTGCTCAAGAAACCTTCAAAGACGCAGGTCTTCACCTCGATCTTCCGTCATAAACACGACGACACGCCGCGCAATCGCGCCTTAGGCGTGCTCTCCAACGTTTTCCTGCATCTGCATCCCGCGAAGATCAATCGCGACGCGGTGCGCTACAGCTACACCTGGGGCATGGGCGGCATCACCTTCTATTTGTTCATCGTCCTTACGCTTACCGGCGTGCTGCTGATGTTTTACTACCACCCGAGCAAAGTGCAGGCCTTCCGCGATGTTCTCTACCTCGAACACGACGTTCCTTTCGGCAAATTGTTGCGCAACATGCATCGCTGGGCCGCGCACTTAATGGTGATTGCCGTCGAGCTGCACATGTTCCGCGTGTTTCTTACCGGCTCTTACAAAAAGCCGCGCGAGTTCAATTGGAACGTGGGCGTCATCCTACTGGTGTTGACGCTGCTGCTCTCCTTCACCGGCTACCTGCTCCCCGACGATCAGCTCGGCTTTTGGGCCGTCACCGTGGGCACCAACATGGCGCGCGCCACCCCGGGCCTCGGCAATGAAGGCCCCTTCGCTCCGTCCTTCATTACTCCTTACAACGATGTGCGTTTTGGCCTGTTGGGCGGCTCCATCGTGGACGCCAACGCGCTCCTCCGCTCCTACATCTGGCATTGCATCGGCATTCCCATCATCGCTTCCATCTTCATGATCCTGCACTTCTGGCGCGTGCGTAAGGATGGCGGCATCTCCGGCCCCGCGGCCGTGGTGCTCGACTCCGAGGTAAAGGAGGCGAAGAAGTAGCCATGGATTGGAAACAACTCTGGGAAATCCTCTCCGCTGCGGACAACGTGCCGATCATCGCGATGATTCCGCTGCTTGCTTTCTATATGTACCTGGCGTGGAAACAGGCGCATGCCAATGACGTCTTGATCGAGCAACTCGCGGGAGACGCCGCGCTGGCCAAGACGCATCACCGCAAGGCCTGGCCCTTCAAGCCCGGATGGGCAAAAGAAGTACACGTCTGGCCGTTTCTCCTGCGCGTGGAATTCCTGGCCGCTATCATCGTCACCATCATCTTGATGGTCTGGTCCATCACTTTGAACGCACCGCTCGAAGAACCGGCAAACCCCAACCTCACCATGAACCCGGCGAAAGCACCGTGGTATTTCCTCGGCTTGCAGGAAATGCTGGTTTACTTCGATCCCTGGATCGCCGGCGTGGTCATGCCCACCCTGATCATCGTCGGCCTGATGGTTATTCCTTATATAGATACCAACCCGCTTGGCGCCGGCTACTACACCTGGAAGCAGCGCAAGTTTGCCATCGGAACATTTCTCTTCGGCTTCATCATCCTCTGGGTTTCGATGATTTTCATCGGCACCTTCATCCGCGGCCCCGGCTGGCAGTGGTTCTGGCCCGGACAGACCTGGGACCACAACCGCCTCATTTATGAAGTCAATCGCGACTTGCCCGATCTCTTCGGAATCACCTCGAACTGGGGCAAGGGCATCTTCGGAGCGCTCGTGGTCGGTGGTTTCTTCGCCATCGGCGGAATCCTGGTCCACGCCTTTTTCCGGCGCAACAATCCGAAAGACTATAAGCGCATGAGCTTGCTGCAGTACTCGATCCTGATGGCCTTTCTGCTCACCATGTTCGGTTTGCCGATCAAGATGATGTTGCGGTTGCTCTTCCACATTAAATACGTGTGGATTACACCTTGGTTCAACGTTTAGGTTTCAGCGTTTAGGAGAAGCTGGTGCCCGAGAAGCCCGTTCCCGAAAACGATCCGGTAGTCAGCAAGTCGCTCGCCCCGCATTACGTCATCTCCATGGTCCTGCTCATGGCCACGCTCTTCTGGGCGCTATGGGATGAGGACTTCGGCCAGCGCCCCTGGAAGGCCTTTCAGCACGCATGGAAAGACCGCTACTCCACGTACCTGAAGACTGCCCGGTCGCAGTCGAGCGACTCCCAAAAGGAGGTCGAGGGCAACGCCGATTACCAGAAGCTGAAGCAAGATTACGAGAGCGCTAGCCAGAACGCCGCCCCGCGCATCAAGGAGATCAACCTAAGGCTGCGCGATTTGAGCGCCAAGATTCTGGCCGTGCAGAACGTTTTCACCGACCGGCGCGCCTATGTCAACGCCCTGACCTACAGCATCGAGACAGAAACCAGCGCGTCTTCAAAAAAGAGTAAGCAAACAGACCTCGCCTCATACAAAAAAGAAAAGACCGCCGTCGCGTATCCGGACGGTAAGAAGCAGGACTACGATTACGAGCACCTCGAAGAAACTTACAACGATCTGAAAAACGAGCGCACCCAGCTGAGCGCGGAGCTCGGAGAGCTGATCAAGCCCGTGAACGAGCGCAAAGAAAAGCTCGACGCCTACCTCTCCGAGCACATGGTAACCCTCACTCCCACGCAGATGGCCGGATTGCAGGACAAGACCGAAGCCTGGACGCCGAAGATTCTGCAGATCAATGTGCCGGAGGCCAACATCGTCGACCGCTGCGAATCCTGTCACATGGGAATTCGCGAGCCCGTCATCCTGACCGCCGCTTCCATGTCCCTCAAAGGCAAGAAGCCCGACGACTACGCGCGCGCTTTCACCAGCCATCCGGAACGCGACCTCTTAAGAATTCACGATCCGGATAAGTTCGGCTGTTCGCCTTGCCACCAGGGCAACGGCCGCGCCACCACCAGCGTTGAAAAAGCGCATGGCACTTACGAGCACTGGCTCTGGCCGCTCTTCGCCAGGGGAAATATGGAAGCCGGTTGCCAGACCTGCCATGCCGCGGACATGGTGCTGGTGAGCAACGACGTGGGCTGGACGCTCAGCGATGGCAAAGATCTTTTCCGCCAGCGTGGCTGCGTGGGCTGTCATCGTTACGAAGGCTATGACAAGGAACCCGAAGACTTGCTCTCCGTCGCGCAGCAGATTAAGCAAATCGAGCAAGAGAAGAAGGACAACTTCAAGCAAGCGGACGATCTGATGAAGCAAGCCGACAAGGCCGAGAGCAACGAGGAGGCCAACCGGCTGAACGACCGCGCCATCGCGCTGAAGGTCACCAACAGCAAACTGGAGCTCCGCATCGGGCAGCTCGACCGCTCGACCAAGAGCCTGTTGCAAGACATGAAAAAGGTCGGCCCCAATCTTAAGGACATACGCCTCAAGTTAAACAAGAACTGGATTCCGGTTTGGCTGAAGAAGCCCAGCGACTTCCGCGCCACAACCAAAATGCCGAATTTCCGGCTCAACGACGACCAGATCAAGGCCATCTCCGCGTACGTTTGGCAGTCGGCGCTCACGGATCCCTTGCCCAAGCACAAACCCGGCAACGCCGCTCACGGAAAAGAGCTGTTCGAAACGCGCGGCTGCCTCGCATGTCACTCCATCGGCGAAGGCGAAGAGCTGCAGGGCGGAACGTTCGCCGCGAATCTCACTCGCGTGGGCGAGAAGGACAACTACGACTACCTGGTGCGTTGGGTCCATAACGCGCGCGAGCGCACGCGTCCTTATTGCCCGTATGAAAAGAAGGACATCGGTCCCGAGGATTACAAGAAGAAGGGCCTGCCCTACGTCTTCGACCTGGACCACAGCAAGTGCCCGAACGACGGCCACGAACTGCAAGTGCAGAACATGACCGTGATGCCCAGTCTCCGGCTTTCCCCGCAGGATGCGGAAGACGTCGCCAGCTATCTGGTCACTCTGAAAAAGCAGGAGCCGTCCGCGTACGCTGATGCGTCGTTCATGGACGATCCCAATTTGAAGGCTGAAGGTAAGAAGTGGGTTCGCCACTTCGGCTGCGCCGGATGCCATGAAATCTCCGGCTTCGAGGACGAAGGCCGCATTGGAACGGAACTTACCATTGAAGGCAGCAAGCCGATCGAGCGTTTGGATTTCGCGCTCCTTACGGATATTGCCCAGCGTGGTGGCAGCGAACCCATCACCGACCCGGACGATCTAGCGCGTCTCCCCGAAGGCCCCGCCAAACATCCCTGGTACGACCAAAAGGGCTTCTTCGAACACAAACTCGCTGAGCCGAACATCTGGGATAAGGGTAAGGACAAGCCGGAAACAGAAAAATTGCGCATGCCGAACCTGCACCTGACCAAGGAACAGGTTCGCGCCCTCGCCACTTTTCTGTTGGGCAGCCAGGAAAACCCGCTTCCTGCCAGCTATCAGTATCGGCCATTGGATTATCGCCGCGATATTCAGGAAGGCTGGTGGGTGGTCAAGAAGTATAACTGCATGGGCTGCCACCAGCTCATCCCCGGCCAACGCACTTCGCTCATGTCGATGACTCGCTATCAGGGTCCCGACGGTCAGGAGCGGTTGCCTCCCAAACTCCTCACCGAAGGGGCGAGGGTTGATCCCGACTGGCTGCTCCGTTTCTTGAGAAATCCTTCTCTCAATGATAAGGACACCAATCGCAACGGCGTGCGCACCTATCTGCAAGTGCACATGCCCACCTTTTCGTTTTCCGAAAATGAGCTGGGCAAACTGGTGCGCTTCTTCCAAGCCCTGGCGCGCCAGCCTTTCCCTTACATACCGGAAGAGGTTCCCGTGTTGACCGCCAAGGAAACCGAAATGGCGCGGAGCCTCTTCAGCAGCCCCGCCGCGCCCTGCTTGAAATGCCACGCTACCGGCGATCCGGCCCACGACCGTACGGCCACTGCCCCCAACTTCCTGCAAGCCCGCGGACGTCTAAAACCCGATTGGATGGAACGCTGGATCATTGACCCGCAGGCCATCAGCCCGGGCACCTCCATGCCTTCCGGTCTGTTCAAGCGCGAGAACGATCACTGGGTCTTCTCTGGTCCTACGCCTCCATCGTTCCAGGGCTATGATAAGGATCAGACCAAGCTCCTGGTGGATTACATCCTCCAGCTCACCGCGGAAGAACAGCGGCGGGTCGGCGCCGCGATGGGTCGTGCGGCGGCCGCAGGCGGCAGCTCGTCGTCCGGCGCAAAACCCACCGGCAATGCTGGTCGCGGTATGACTGAATAGATTTCCAATTGGCCCGAACTTTAAAATCTCAAGAGAGGTATGGCGAAAACATGAAAACGAAACCTTCCATAGCAGTTTGGGCCTCGGCAGCTCTGTTGGGACTCGTCCTCCTCGCCGGATGCGGCAAAAAAGAAAGCGCCGAAGAGCAGCCCGCGGCTTCCAATGCTCCAGCGTCCGCGGCGGCCCCGGCCACTCCGATTGATCCCGCCACGGCAGCCAGCGTCAGCGGCACCGTGAAACTCGATGGCGAAGCCCCCAAAGCCGCCAAGATTGACATGAGCCAGGATCCCGCCTGCAAAGGCACGAACATGGCTGAAAACGTGATGGCCAGCGGAGGCCACCTCTCCAACGTGTTTGTGTACGTAAAGGAAGGCTTGGGCAATCGCACTTTCGACACTCCCAAAGAGGCCATCACCCTCGATCAGAGCGGCTGCAAATACCATCCCCACGTGATGGGCGTAGTGGTAGGGCAAACCATCAAGATCGTCAACAGCGATCCGACCACCCACAACATTCACCCCACGCCAAAGGACAACCGCGAGTGGAACGAGTCGCAGCCTCCGCAGGCCGCGCCCCTCGAGAAAACCTTCGCCCGCGAAGAAATCATGCTGCCCGTGAAGTGCAACCAGCACCCCTGAATGCGCATGTTCGTCAACGTGACCAAGAGTCCGTTCTACGCGGTCACCGGACCGGACGGCAAGTTCGAGATCAAGGGTCTGCCGCCCGGCGATTACACCATCGCATTCGTCCATGAAAAGCTGGGCGAACAGGACATGAAAGTCACGCTGGCCGCGAAAGACACCAAGACGGTGGATGCCACGTTCAAGCCGTGATCCCAATAGTCTCGCTTTGTTTTTCCGTTCGGGCTAAGAACTGAGTACTTAAGACTAACGGCCGTGCGAGGAAAAAATCCGCAATTCACAAGATTATTCTATTCTTACGGAGAACGGATCACTGGCCACTGACAATTGTTTTTCTGAGGAGGTCCATTGCTTCCCGTGATGCTCCTGATTTCCATCTTGCTCGGCCTCATCCCCCTTGCGGGGATTGCC
Source organism: Candidatus Acidiferrales bacterium (assembly GCA_035603095.1). Taxonomy (GTDB): domain Bacteria; phylum Acidobacteriota; class Terriglobia; order Acidiferrales; family UBA7541; genus Acidiferrum. Next base: position 1,012 of record DATNLB010000760.1, on the reverse strand, counting down.
TGGATCATCGTCACCGGCACCATCACCACTGTGGATGGCCTGTTCGAGTGCCTGATCATGCTGAGCATCTCCGGAATTTTCTTCCTGAATGTTTTCTGGGAGCTTCGCGACCACGGGCTCCTGGGGAAGAGCAAAGCAGCGGAGCCCGCCAAAACGCCACCACCCTCCGAAGAGAGTTAGAGAGTTAGAGAATTAGAGACCAAGAGAAGACATGGCCAGCCCTCCATCCTCTCCAGAAAATGGTGATCAATCAGAATTTGCTCGGCAAGATTCCTCGGAGAAGCCTGCCTCCTCGTCGCCGCATCACAAAATGTCCCCGCGGAATCGCGCGCTGTTTTTCCTCACCGCCTGGCTGATCGTCCTCATGCCGTTCCTCTTCTGGTGGAACACCTGGTTTGGACGCCAGCTCTCCGGCAAGCAGATCGGCGAATTCCTGAACGATGAGAAGCATCCGCGCCACATCCAGCATGCTCTCGTCCAACTCGGCGAGCGCATGGGCCGCCACGACGCCAGCGTGCAGCCGTTGTATCCGGAACTGATCCGCCTGGCCTCCTATCCCGTCGAGGAAGTGCGCAATACCGACGCCTGGGTCATGGGGCAAGATAGTTCGGGAACCGGATTTCACGAGGCGCTGTTAAAGATGCTGACCGATGCTTCCCCCATGGTGAGGGGAAATGCGGCTTTGTCGCTGGTGCGCTTCGGGGATGCTACGGGGCGTCCACAGATTGTGGCTCTGCTGCAACCAGCCCGAATCAGCGCCCCCGCTGACGGCCACATCGTTGATGCCGACCGTCCCGGCACCGCGATCCACCAAGGCGGATTGTTAGCGAAGCTGGCGACTTCGGGCTCTTCCGCGCCAGTCGAGATTCGCTCTCCGATTCCCGGACGGATCCGCTCGGTTTCACAGCCGGGCGCAAACATCACCGCTGGCTTAGAGATAGCGGTGGTCGATCCGGGAACCGAACAGGTATGGGAGGCGCTGCGGGCGCTGTATGTAGTGGGACAGAGAGAC
>DATNLB010000602.1:0-2434 GCA_035603095.1 Candidatus Acidiferrales bacterium | reverse complement strand
TAGTACTCATTGTCTTGTTCTGAACAGAGATAAATCATCTCCAGAGGCATTCTGCTTGCGAGCAAAAAGAGCGGCCCGCCCTAGAAGGCGGGCCCTACAGAGTAGCCATGAGCAATTCCGAACGCCGCTATACACACCGCTACGGGCTACAGGTTCCATTGGTGTTTTGTCCGATGAATTCTCCATTGACAAGTGGCCACCGCGCAAAATCCATAAACATATCGTCGCGAGGAGTCTACTTTGTGACAAGCCACCCCGTATTTGTAGGGCTGCCCGTTCAGGTAATTCTGCGGATGCCCAGGAGGATCGCAGGAGCGCTGCCAACCGAAAGAGTTTTCGATGGCCGGGTCTCACACATCGAATGGAAGGACGTTCCAAGCGGAAGTTCGGGAGTCGGAGTGGAGTTTTTCTACTGGGAAACTGCTCCAGAAAGCGGTCCAGCAGATCAGAAGCAAATAAGCACGGGAGGATTGGGCCATGGAGAAACTGCAAGCATTTCAATCTGCCGCACGCCAAGGCGGGTTCGTCGAGGTGAATGAATCCGCGGAAGGAACCGTGCTGTGGCTTAGGAAAAAAACACCGGATATGGCGAGGGAGACGCACCAACGGATGTGCATCGACAGCCTCACAAATAGTGTAACCGTCTATTGGATGCCGGTTCCCGGGAAGGTAAGTTCGAAGACGTTTCGCGGAGTCCCGGCGCTGCAAGAATGGTTCGAATTAACACCGGAAATAGTCTTGCAGCGATGAAGAAGCAGCAGACGCTTCCTGCGCCAGACACGAGGTCAATGTGTCCTTCTAGTTAAAGTCGTGTGCACTACCGTACAGCCAGCCACCCGCCCAATTTGCTCCAATGTTGTCTGAGTCTCGATGAGGCACACAATGACCACAGCTATTCTGCCCGCAAAAATACTACTGGTTGAAAACGATCCGGGCGCCGCCGATAAGATTCGTGCGGCGCTCGCAGCGGCAGGCGGCGGTTCGTTCGAACTGGAATGGGTTCGCCAACTCTCCGAGGGTCTTGAGCGCCTGAGCAAGAGAGGAATTGCCGCAGTCCTACTAAAGTTATCCCTACCGGATAGCCGGGGTATGGAGTCGTTCGACAGGCTGTTCGCCGCCGCGCCCGACGTTCCGATTCTGATCCTGGTGGGAAGCGGTAGTGAAGCGCTCGCGAAGCAAGCCGTGGGGCGCGGAGCGCAGGATTATCTGCTGCCGGATCACCTCGATAGTTATTCGCTGACGCGCGCCCTGCGCAACGCGATCGAGCGCAAGGCCGTCGAAGACGCATTGTACTTAGAAAAAGAACGCGCCGTAGTCACGCTCAACTCGATTGGTGACGCCGTTCTCTGTACCGACATTTCCGGCAGAATCACCTATCTCAATCTCGTTGCCGAAACCATGACCGGCTGGTGCCGTAAAGAAGCCATTGGCAAGGCCCTCGCGGAAGTCTTCCGAATTATTGACGGCCCGACGCGCAAGACCGCTCGAGACCCCATGGAGATGGCCGTGGAGCAAAATCGGACGGTGGGACTGACTATGAATTGCGTGCTCATCCGCCGCGACGGATTTGAATCCGCCATTGAAGATTCCGCCGCGCCGATCCACGACCGGGGAGGCCGCGTCATCGGGGCGGTGATCGTTTTCCATGATGTGAGCGCGGCGCGGGCCATGGCGAGCCAAATGACGCACTCCGCGCAGCACGATGTGATGACGAATCTGCCCAATCGGCTGTTGCTCAACGACCGAATCACGCAGTCGATTTCCCTGGCTCGCCGCCAGAGCAGACCAATTGCGGTAATCTTTCTGGATTTGGATCGTTTCAAATACATCAACGATTCACTGGGACATGCCACCGGCGACAAGCTGCTTCAATCCGTTTCCAAACGATTGCTGGCGGGCGTGCGCGGTTCGGACACGGTCAGCCGCCAGGGTGGAGATGAATTCGTCATCCTGCTTTCGGAGATCGCTTATCCGGAAGACGCGGCCACGAGCGCAAACAAAATACTTCATTCGCTCAGCGCGCCCCACTCCATTGAGGGACAGGACCTGCATATTGATGGCAGCATCGGTATCAGCGTGTACCCGGAAGACGGAGCAGATGCCGAAACGCTCATCAAGAATGCGGACACGGCGATGTATCACGCCAAGGAAAACGGGCGCAACAATTTCCAGTTCTTCAAGGCAGAAATGAATGAGAAGGCGGTAGAGCGGCAATCGCTGGAAGGCAGCCTGCGCCGCGCGCTCGAGCGAAAAGAATTTTTGTTGCACTATCAGCCAAAAGTAAATCTGGAGACGGGTGAGATTACCGGAGTAGAAGCGTTGATACGCTGGCGGCAACCCGATCGAGGACTCGTCCCTCCCTCCCAGTTCGTGCCCATCGCCGAAGATTGCGGCCTAATCATTCAGATCGGCCGTTGGGTGCTGCGCGAAGCAT
>DATNLB010000552.1:0-2457 GCA_035603095.1 Candidatus Acidiferrales bacterium | reverse complement strand
CGGGAACTAAAACAGGAACTCCAGCAGCTCGATTTCTTCTGCAAAGGAACCGTGCTCAAGAGGATGATGAAGTGTGGGCGAGCGCAATGTGCTTGCCATCGTGATCCCGCCAAGCGCCACGGACCCTATTTCGAGTGGACGTATAAAGCCCAGGGTACGACCGTCAATGTAAGACTGAGTCCACAAGCCGCACCCCTCTACCAAGCGGCTGCTCTGCAGTATCGCCAACTGAAGACCACCCTGCATCGACTGGAGCGATTATCACGAACTGCATTGGCGAATTCAGCTAACCTAACTTCCACAGTTCGCTGAACAAGATCCTTTATTTGCGGGGAGTTACGATTTCATTCCGTCACTATCGCTCGTGCCAGGTCTTCACCGGTTTCATCACCTCCATCGGAATCTTGAGCGTGGCGTAGATCTCCTTGTGCACTGGCTCCGGGGTGGTAGCTTTTCGGATCTTTAAAATCTTTCCGTCGAGGGTCGGCAGAACGATGGTGACCACCTGGTGGGTGCTGAGTTGCTGGCGGAGGGTCCACCACGAGGTATGGATGTCGCGGTCCAGGAATCTCTTCTCCGTGGCCACCAGCAGATGGTAGGCCAAGACACAGAGGAAGATGTGGGTCTGGGTGCGATCTTGCAAATGGTGGAAGATGGGCCGCTCCAGCAAGGGACTCTTCATGGCACGAAAGGCGGCTTCCACTCGGGTGAGCAACATGTAGGTGCGCCAGATCTCATCGGCCGTCAGATCCTGGCGGTCGGTCTTCATCACATAACCGCCATCCAGTTTTTTCGCGATCGCTTTCTTGTCCACATCCTCCTGCCAGGAGAAGCTCTTGCGCTCGGCGTCATACTCGATCCGGTAGTAGCGGGCCACTCGCGGGTAGCGCTCCTTGAGCCGGCCCATTGCCTCGTGGATCTTCTCGGTTCTTTTTAAGCGCCCTTTCTCAACCCGCGTTTGTAATGCCTCCAGATCCTCCTTCAACTGCTGCTCCTGCTTTTCTCGGATGGCCCGATCCTTGGCCTCGCGTCCTTCACTGACACAAAGAAGAAAGACTTCATCCCCCTTCTGCCGACGCTTGATGCGAACCTGGGATTTCTTCTGATCCGGATTGCGCGGCGAAGGCTTGCGTATCACCTCTTCCCAGTCGGCGTCCTTCTCGAACTCCGCCAACCAGGCAGTCCTCTCCGATTGTCGGCAGGCTACCAGGTAGTGATACCCGTGGGCGCGAATCTGTTTCAGGTTCTCCTCATAAGCCATGCCTCGGTCCACCACCACCGTCGAGCCGGGTTTGTGGCCCGTCCGCTTCTCCAAACTTTGCAACATTTCTTCCACCGTGCTCCGGTCCTGGCGATTGCCCTCGAACACTTCGTGGGCTTTGGGAAAACCATCCTGATCCAGCACCAGCCCCACCAGCACTTGCTTACAATCCGGCCGTTTATCGCGCGAATAGCCGCGCTTGGCCTGCCCATTGCTCTCTGCCTGTCCCTCGAAATAGCTCGAGGTCAGATCGTAGAGGTACAGTGTGTTGTCCAGGCTAAACAGAGTCTTCTCTCGTTCCCCCAGTTCTCGCTCGATCAGTTCCCGATGGGGATGGAGTCGGTCCAGATTGCGGTATAGGGTTTCATCGTTCAAGTCGGAAAAATCCGCGCCCACAATGTCGGCCAGCGCAGTGCTCCGAATCCAATCGGGCATGGCATGCTCGGACAAAGGGAAGATCAGACGGTTGAGCGTCATCGCTTCACTCAGCAGGCAGGCTCGGTGCGATAAACCCGCCGCCTGTAAGATCTCGTTCAACCCCAGCTGTCCCCACATCTGATGTCCCACATGCACGGCTCCGGCTTCGCGAGCTTCTTCCAGGCTCACTCGCTCGCTGTCGACGGCGACTGCGGCTGGGGCGCTGGTCTGGGATGACGCCGAGCGCGGCTTTCGTCCGGTTTTCTCCACCAGGGAGGGAAGCGCCGCATCTGCGGGGCTCAGCGAGAGCTGTCCCGCCAAGCCGGCTTGCATTCGGTGCGCTAGGTCCAGCCAGTGCTGGCGGGGAGCTGGCGCCAGACTGCCGAGCGAACAAAAGATCTTTTGCCGAGGACCTTCGGGAGTGCTTACGGATTCGACAAGGAGATAATTATCGTAGGTTTTTCCCTTGTACGTTTTGCGGGTCTTGCGAATGTACACAGGACACTACATACAACATATTATCTCTATAATGCAAGGAAATATTGACATTAATTCGTCACTATTTTTAACTCGTCAACAACTTTCGTTAAAAACAAGGAACTTCCGCCTCGGGAATCCCGAAATCGGCAAAATACCGTGGAAGTTAGGCTCATCCGGAAGGGCTTCCCGAAACTGCTGCAGCGTCCAGTCTGCCGTCGGACGAGCGGTCACGTTGTAATGGAGAATGCGGCGGCATTTTGAGTGACGTTATGTGAATCTTGTCCTTGTCAGCGTCAACG
>DATNLB010000533.1:0-2472 GCA_035603095.1 Candidatus Acidiferrales bacterium | reverse complement strand
ACTCCGTTCGATACGCTCCTCTTCCGGCGCTTCTGCCAGGTGCGCGTGGCCGATATCAAAATTGAAGCGCAGTCCCGTCAGCCGCGTTTCATCGACGAAAGTGCGAAGGTAGGCCGGATCACCCATTTCGCTGGTGGTGTTTTCCACACAAATCGTTATGCCCGCGTGGTGCGCGTGCAGAACCAAGTGTTCCAGCGTACTGAAAGCCGCATCGCGCTTCCGCGGATCGGCCGTCTCGCGTGAACCGCCCATATGCAGCACGAGCCTCGCGTAGGGCAGATCATCGGCGACGTCGATGGCGCGCTTCAGTTCGTCCATGGCTTCGACGCGGCGAACGCGCTCGACCTCGCAGATGGAAAGTGGCATCCCGCTTTGGCGCATGGCGCTGATGTCGCGGCTGGTCGGAGCGTGCAGCGAGACGAGCTGCAAACGGTTCGCTTCGAGCGCGCCAGCCATCGCGCGAATTTCCGGCTTCAGCGAGTATTCGAAGTGGCTGCGCGTGCAGAAGATCTCGAGGCCTTGGAAGCCGGCCCCGGCAATTTGCTCCAGGAGTTCCGGCGTCAATTTTCGCGATACAAACACATACGTTGACAGTAGTCTCTGCATGATCCGTCGAAAATATCTCTTTCCCTTAGTATCCCACGGCAGCGCCGTCGTGGCGCGGATCGGCTGCGCCGAGCCGGTCGCCGGTTGCTGGATCAATGGCGATCGCGTTGACGACGCCCATTTGGCCGACGCGATGAGTGGCGTGGCCGCGCGCGTTCAATGCGCTCTCCAAGCTGTCTGGAAAAGTGCGTTCCATTAAAATGCGATCGGGCAGCCACTGGTGGTGGAAGCGCGGCGCATTGATGGCGACCTGGGGCTCCATGCCGAGGCGCATCCAATCCAGGACGCTGAGGAGCGTGGCAGAAATAATCGTGGGCCCGCCGGGTGAGCCGGTAACGAAACTCAGTTTTCCGTCGCGGAGCAGAATCGTGGGCGTCATCGAGCTCAGCGGTCTGTGACCGGGAGCGATGGCGTTGGCCTCGGATTGCATTAGCCCGAAGAGCGCGTTCGGGACGCCGGGCTGGGTGGTGAAGTCATCCATCTCGTCATTCAGAAGAAAGCCTGCAGAGCTAGTGGCATGAGAGCCATAGCTATCGTTGAGCGTGTAGGTGCTGGCGACGGCGTTGCCGGCGGCATCGACCACGGAAAAATGAGTGGTGTGCGGGCCTTCGCCAAGACTGACAAGGGTTTGCGTGACGGGTGCGTTATGTGCGGCTACGCCGCAGGTGTGAGGATTGCCGGCCTTGATGACTTTGCTGGAGGAGGCGCGCTGAGAATCTATGGTAGCGGAGACTTCCTTGGCGTAGCAGGGATCAGTGAGGCCGGCAACGGGGACGTTTGAATAATCCGGGTCGGCGAGGTAGGCCGCGCGGTCAGCAAAGACCCGGCGCATGACCTCAGTGACCATGTGAACGCTTTCGACGTCGTCCCAGCCCTTGAGCGGAACACTCTGCAGCATGTTCAGAGCCTCAATGATCGCGATGCCGCCCGAGCTTGGCGGAGGAGAAGTCAGGACTTCCCAGGCATGGCCGTTGCTTTCGTACTTGGCTTGCAGGACCTCGCGGATCTTCGGCTGGTACTTGGAGAGATCGTCGAGCGTGATGAGGCCACCGAGTCGCGACATGTCGTCGACCAGCATGCGGGCGGTTTCGCCGTTATAGAATTCTGTGGCGCCTTTCCTGGCGATGCGTTTAAGAGTGGCGGCGAGTTCCGGCTGATGGAGCGTATCTCCCGGCTGAAACATCTTGCCGTCGTTCAAGAAGATATGGCGGCTAGCCGCGAAACGTTGCAGACCCTTGCGTTCCTGCTCGAATTCATGAGCGAGGCTCTCGCTAATTGGAAAACCGTTTTCGGCAAGAAGGATGGCTGGGGCCATCACGTCGGCCAGCTTCATGGACCCCCAGGTTTTTAGCGCGAGCGCGAGGCCGGCGACCGTGCCGGGCACAGCGACGGAGCGAAAACCGATGACCGAGGCCTCCTCATCGAGCTTGCCGTCTTTGCCGATGTACATATCCCGAGTGGCTTTGCCCGGAGCGGTTTCACGATAGTCCAAGAAGGTTGCCTTGCCATCGGCAAGGCGAATCAGCATGAAGCCACCGCCGCCGATGTTGCCCGCCGCGGGTTCGACGACGGACAGCGCAAAAGCCACGGCCACGGCAGCGTCCACGGCGTTGCCGCCACGCTTGAGGATCTCCACGCCGGCTTGGGAGCCAAGCACCTCGTCGGTGACGACCATCCCGTGAAGAGCGCGGACCGCCTGGTGCGGCCAGGGTTTGGATACCTCGGCGCGATTGCCAGGTGTTGGGACCGTTTGCGCACTTGCGCCGGGCGCCAGCGGCAAGATTACGGCCAGCAAGGCGACGAGGAGCACCAAAGCTGTTTTTTGCATTCGCATCATAGAGAAAAGACACTAAGTGATTCGCGGGA
>DATNLB010000531.1:0-11223 GCA_035603095.1 Candidatus Acidiferrales bacterium | reverse complement strand
AGTTGACTTCCCTGGCGGTAACTACCGGTGGTTCGCGCCGCATGATGCAATACGAAGTCGCCCAAAATGCTTTCCCGACCATACCCGGAGCGTTCGTCTTTGACGGTTCGTTCCCGAGTTTTAATCCGCCAAGCTCAGGGGCTTTCTCAGTAAGTGGCGCTGACACCAACATTCATCCTGGCAATGCCATCAATGGAGTAACATGTCCCGCACCGGTGAACCAGCCCGCTTTGGGGTCCTTTGACGACCCGGCGGTGAGCACTTTAACCTCCGCCGTGCAAGGGCCCCCCAATCGCTCAAACCAATATACTTCGGCTCCTCCTTATCCGGCTTTCCCGTCGATCTCTAACGTTTATTCCACGCTGAGCACCGACTCCATCAACTTGAGCACCGTGGACGGGTTGACGACGTTTGCAAACATGATCGCCACTGCGGCGGGCCCCAACGTCTATCCCAACGGCACCGTCCCCACGAACCTCGGGACGGCTAGCTCTCCTGTGGTTAACGTCGTCAACGGCGACTTATCGATCAGCGGCTCGGGAGCAGGGGTGCTGTTGGTCACCGGTACATTGACCCTGCACGGAGACTTCAGCTGGGATGGGCTCATCCTGGCGATCGGGGAAGGTGCGATCGTGAAAGATGGCGGCGGCAGCGCCACACTCAACGGCTCCATGTTCGCTGCGAATCTGACCATGGGCAACCCCGGCACGAGCGGACCGGCCGCGTACCCTGGTGGGGGTTTGTACCCCACCCTTATTCCTTTGGGCGCCAACAATCCCCCGGGCAAACCGTTTTTCGGCTGGAACGGCGGAGGCAGCGCCACGGTTCAATACGATAGTTGCTGGACCCAGACTGTTAACAAATCACTCCCTTATCATATTGTGACACAGAGGGAGCTGAGCTATTGACGCGGAGCGATCTACAGCGATATGGATTTTGCCTAAAAAAGGCTCCGAAACCTTAACCCTCGCCGCACCCTGAATGAAGGACAGGCAAAACGCTGGTTCGCAAGCCGGGTGCGGCTTTTTTATTTTCTCGCAAACCGTCTGAGATTCCTTTATTTCGTTCCTCATGGGATTTTCCAGTTCGGCCCTCGTGATATCCTGCTTTTTGCTTTTTTTCCTGCGTCCGCGCGCATTCCTTCCGCGCTGACGGGAGAAACCCGCATTCCAGGTGAAATTCGGAACACCATGAAAAAGAAGCGGGGGCCTCAAATTCTGATCTTCGATGTGGACGGAGTGCTTGTCGATGTGCGCGGCACGTATTGGCGCTCGGCGCTCGATACGGTGCGCCATATTACCGGCAAGCGCGTCACGTACGCCGAGTTGCACCGCTGGAAGAGCAAGCCCGGATTTAACGATGACTGGAGCATGGTTTCCGCGTGGGTAAGTTCCCTAGGGCACCCCACTTCGTACGAAGAGGCGCGGGCGGCGTTCGAAAGATTTTATTGGGGCAGCGACGGCAAGCCCGGGAACGTTCGGAACGAAAAATTAATGGTCACGCCACGGCAGATTGAAAAATGGGCGCAGAGCTTCGAACTGGATCTCTTTACCGGACGCACACGCCAGGAATTTTCCTATACGTTCGAACGCTGGCCGGCCACGAAATATTTCCGCACCATCGTCACCATGGACGACGCGAAGAAAAAGCCACATCCCGAAGGCTTGCGGAAAATTCTCGGAGCGCGCGATCCCGCCACGGCGCTCTACCTCGGCGATAACATCGACGACGCCCTGGCCGCCCGTGACGCCGGCGTTCCCTTCCTGGCCATCATCGCTCCGGGCGAACACGGATACCGCCCGCGTGCCGCGCGTTTCCGCGAACTCGGCGCACTCGCCCTTCTTCCGCGCGCCAACGAATTGTCTCGCTACCTGAAAAAACCAAACTAGCCGGTGTCAGCGTTTTTCGCATCGCGAGGCCCCGCTAAGCGAGGGGATAGCGGTTCGCGTAAAACGCCCGTTCCTCTCGATGGCTCTCGTTGCCGAACCGCCACTCGGGAAACGCGGCAAGATCGTCTGCGAGCGCTTCGATCGTGGTTCGCAGCTCGAGATTGGCAAGCCATCGATCCGGAATCGCCCCCACTCCCGCTGCCGCGCCGAGGAGATTCCCGGTAATCGAGCCCGTCGAGTCGCTGTCCCCGCTGTGATTCACGGCCAGAATGACGCCGTCTTCAAAATCGCGTGCGCAGAGCGCGCAATAGAGCCCCATCGCGAGCGCTTCCTCGGCCACGAACCCCTTTCCCATGACGCGCAAGGCGCTGCGTTCCCGGGGACGAGCTTCGGCGAGCGCTTCCGCTTGCTCGATGGCCGCGAGAGTTTCCTGGTGTGAATTATGGGTGCGGAGTTCTTTTTTCGCCGCGTCAAGCGCTTCCTTGAGCGGGCTGCCTGCTAGGACCAAACCGACGATGACGGCGAGCACCCCCGCGCTGAGGCAGCCGCTGGGATGTCCATGCGTGATGGCCGCCAGATCGCTGCCCGTCGCGAAGATGCTGGGGATCAGCCGGTCCAGATTGCGCTCACGGATCAGCGCGTGCGCGAAATACATGCCGACCGGTGCGATTCGCATTACGCCGCCGCATCCCTTGCTGTCGTTGGCGGCCCGCGCGACTTTGCCGCGATTGGAATGCAGGGCGGAAAGGCAAGTGGTTCCCGGCGCGCGCCGGCTGAAGAGTTTCCGCTGCTGCAGAAGCCAGCCTGAATTCGCGGTGGCGGACAAAGCACGCAGGGAAATTTCCTGCGTCATCAGCCAGCGCGCGTACGAAATCGTTGCGGCGCGAAAAAAATCAGGCTCCTGACCGCGCAGAGCCGACGCAAGATGGGCAGAGAGCATGCCCTCCGCCGTAAAGAGCGTCATCTGGGTATCGTCGGTGATCGACCCTAACTTTCCGTATGCCGGGGCGAAGTCGCGGATTCCTCCTTCGCCATAGGCCATTACAATCTCATCGAGGTCCAGGAATTCAACAGGAGCGCCGAGGGCATCGCCTGCGGCTCCTCCAAGCAGACAGCCGTGGAATCTGCCACGCAGTTGCGCATCGGATGGAATCCGGGGAAGGGACATTTGGGTGCTGAGCCGTAGCAGCGGCTCTGTCGCAGAACAGGATACTGCGATTCGGCAAAATTGAGCCAGCCACATCCACAGTTTGTGGCATCTAGAGTAGGTGGGAACTCTTTCCTCCCGGGCGGGGAATAAACTAGCGGGTTGTTGCGGGAATCCTGGATTCGAACATGAAAACCATCTGTCTCTCCAAACTGCTATCGTTGACCGTTTTCGCTGGACTCGTCTTTATAGTTCCCGCCGCGGTGCGCGCGCAGGCTCCTCCTGGACCTGTCCGCGCAGGGCAGCCTCAGCCTGTTCCGGGGTCTGAGGCCAAGCCTCAGGAGCAAATTCCGGCACCGCCGCCGCGCACAACCATTCTTGGCGCCTGGAAGTTCAACCCGGACGATAGCGACGATCCGAGCAAGAGGAGGCAAGACTCCAGAGGTTCGAATGGCGGCAATAGCGGAGGACGCGGCCGCATGGGTGGCGGCTGGCCCGGCGGGGGAGGCGGGGGTTATGGCGGGCGCCGCGGCGGCGGAGAAAGCGATGAAGAGCGGCAGAAAATGCGCGAACTCGTGACGCCGGCGCGCGCGATTACGCTCTCAATGACGGGCGCGGAAGTCGACCTGGTGAACGACCGGAATCGCAAACTGGCGTTCATGACCGACGGGCGGAAATTGCAGAAATCCAAAGATGAAAACTATCAGGAGATCGCCGCGAAATTTGAAGGCAACCGCCTGGTCACGGACGAAAAGAATCCCCGTGGCGGCAAGATGAGCCGCACGTTCGAACTCTCTTCGGATGGCCTGCAGCTCTACGAAACGCTGCACATGACCACCGGCCGTAACAATTCTCCGCTCGTCATCCGCTTCGTTTACGACATTCCGCCGCAGACGGAAGCGCAGTCGAGGCACTAGATACGATTTGCGATCTGGGACGAAAGACCTCGATCGTTCTTCCTCCCCGAACCACAACCCCTGGAATTGAGGTACAATCCGCCCACGCTAGAGAACACTGGCTAGGCTGAAGGCATGCCGCGATTGCCTTGGCACAACCAATTTTGTAACCCAGCACGTAAAGGAGGATTTCCATGAAAGTTTCGGGTCTGGTGCGTCTTGCGGGTTGCCTGTCCTGTCTGCTGCTCGGAATTCTCGCGCTGGCGAGTCCGCCGGCGGGACATTATCATTTGCTGAAGAAAGTTCCGCTGGGGGCGGCTCCGGCCGGCGGGCGAGAGTATTTTGACTATCTCACAGTAGATGCTCATGCGCGGCGCGTGTACGCCTCACACGGTACGGAAGTGAAGGTGGCCGATGCGGACAGCGGAGCGGTGGTCGGAACGATTTCCGGATTGAAGCAGTGCCACGGGATAGCCCTGGTGGAGGAACTTGGCAAAGGATTCATCAGCGACGGCGGGGCCGCTAAGACGGTCATTTTCGATATGGCGAGCTTGAAAGTGACCGGCGAGGCCAAAGGCGAGGAAGACGCCGACTCCATTATCTACGATCCGGCATCAAAGCACGTTTTTGTGTTTAACGGCGACGCCAAGAGCGCGACGGTCATCGATCCGGCGAACGGGACGGTGGTAAAGAGCATTCCCCTGGGCGGTGGTCCGGAGTTCGCGGTCGCCGATGGCAAGGGAACGGTTTACGACAACATTGAGGACAAGAATGAAGTGGTGGCGATCGATTCCAGCACGCTGGCAATCAAGTCGCGCTGGCCGGTAGCGCCCGCGGGACAGCCGACGGCCTTGGCCATGGACCGCGAGCACCGGCGGCTGTTCGCGGCAGGCCGGAACCCGCAGAAGCTGGTGATTTTTGACGCGGACAACGGCAAGGTGATCCAGTCGTTTCCCATCAGCGCCGGGGCGGACGCGAATGTTTTCGAGCCGGAGACGGGTTTGATTTTTGTCTCTACGCGGGAAGGCAACATCCACATCTTCCATGAGGACACGCCCGACAAATTTAGCGAGGTGGAGACGGTGAAGACCGAGTTCGGGGCCAAGACGATGGCGCTCGATTCAAAAACCCACAATCTTTACCTGACGACGGCGGATTTTGGACCACCACCCGCCCCCACAGCGGAGCGGCCGCACCCGAACCCAGCTCCTATTCCGGGAACATTCCACCTGCTGATTTACGGAAAGTGAGCGCAGCGGCCGCGTTGACGGAAGCCGCTACGAATGCTATAAAATACTGTTTCGAGACGGCAGCGCTGAGCCCGCCGTAGGCCCCCACGGGGTGGGAGGCGCGGCGTGGCTGCCAACCTGAGATTTAGGCGACACAACTTTTAAATGCAAGCGATTGTTCACCAGCTAGGCGAACTGTTCCTTCAGGCTGTGCCCACAGTCCTGATTATCCTGCTTTTTTACTTCATCTTACGGGCACTTTTCTTCAAGCCCTTGCTGGCGGTGATGGCCGAGCGCGATTCGCGAACCGCGGGCGCCCAAAAGGCCGCCGAAGCTGCCCAGGCCGCCGCTGCCGAGAAAGTCAAGCAGTACCAGGAGGCCCTCAAGCAGGCGCGCGGGCAGGTGTATGCCGAGCAGGAGGCCGCTCGCAAAAAGCTCCTCGAGGAGCGCGCCGCGAAGATCAAGGACGCGCGCACGCGCGCTGCGGGAGAAGTCAGCGGGGCGAAAGCGCGCATCGCGGCTGAACTTGCCGCTGCCCGCCGCGACGTCGAAGCCACGGTTGCGCAACTTTCCGCCGAAATCGCGCGCCGCATCCTCGAAACCCCGCCGCGTCCCGGCGCTCCGGCGAGAGAAGCTCGATGACGCGAAATCGTTCCTCTTTCTTTGCTGTGAGTATTCTATTTGTGTTGCTTCTCGCCGCAGTCGGCGCGAACGCCGCGGAGGAGGGCGGGAACGCGGCTACCGAACGCGCCACCGAAATCTTCAAGTGGATCAACTTTGCCATCGTCGCCGGGGTGATCGTTTGGGTCTTCGGGAAGAAGCTTCCTCCGGTGTTTCGAAAGAAAGCAGAAGCCATCAGCTCGGCGATCGCCAATGCCACCAACGCCAAGGCCGCCGCTGACCGACAGCTTCGCGAGGCGGAAAACAAGCTCACAAATCTCCAGAAGGAAGTCGCGGAACTTCGCGCCTTCGCCGAACGCGAATCGGCCACTGAAGTGGAGCGCCTCCGCGCCGCCACGCAGACCGATGCGCAGAAAATCGCCACCGCCGCAAAGGCTGAAATCGAAGCCGCGGAACGCGCCGCGCGGCTGGAACTGAAAGCGCTGGCCGCAAATCTTGCGGTTGATGGCGCGGAAACACTGCTTGTCAAGCAGCTCACGCCAAAGGCGCAGGAATCGCTCATCAGCGACTTTGTGAAAAGTCTCGAGGGGAGGCCGAATTGAAGTCCGCGAGCCTCCGGTACGCGAATGCGCTGGCGGACATCGCGCTCGCTCAAGGCGCCGCCGAGCCGGCTGGCAAGCAGCTCCACGATTTTGGCGCGGCGTACGCGCAATCCGCTGAACTGCGCACGTTTCTGGCAAGCCCGGCGGTGAGCGTGGAAGCCAAGCACGCCGTCATCGAGAAACTTGTGGCCAGGCTGGGCGCGAGCAAGATCATCCGGAATTTTCTCTTCGTGATCGCGGACCACCGGCGCACGCACCTGATTCCGGAGGTTATCGCCGCGTTTCAACAGGTCATCCGGCAGCGGCAGGGAGTTGCCGAAGCGGAGGTTTCTTCCGCCGTCGAATTGAGCGCGGGACAAAAGAAAGAGATGGCGGCAACGCTGGCGCGGCTGACGGGCAAGAAGATTGAAACAAAGTACGCGCTTGATCCGGCGTTATTGGGCGGCGCAGTCGTCCGGATCGGGGACACGATTTACGACGGTTCGCTGCGCAGCCGCTTGAATGAGATGCGCGCGCGCCTCGCGGCCGAGTGAGCAAGGTTTTGCAGGGGCGCGCATGAGCGCGTCTTTGTCGAAAGATTCCAGGGTTCAGCGACGGAGCAGGCATGGCGAATATTAAAGCGGACGAAATCAGCAAGATTCTGCGCGAGCAGATCGAGAACTACGAGCAGACCGTTTCGGTCGACGAAGTCGGCGCGGTCATCAGCGTCGGCGACGGCATTGCGCGCGTTTATGGCCTTGAGAAGGTCATGGCCGGTGAAATGCTCGCTTTCCCGCATAACGTTTTCGGGATTGCGCTCAACCTCGAAGAGGAACAAGTCGGCGTGGTGCTCCTCGGCGAATCGCAGGAACTGAAGGAAGGCGACGTCGTCAAGCGCACCAACACGATTATGTCCGTGCCGGTGGGGGAAGCGCTCGTTGGCCGCGTGGTGAATCCGCTCGGCCAGCCGGTGGACGGCAAGGGCCCCATCGCCACGAAGCAGCGCAACGCGCTGGAGCGCATCGCGCCGGGCGTGCTGGATCGCCAGCCGGTTCGCGAGCCGTTGCAGACCGGCATCAAGGCGATCGACAGCATGATTCCGATCGGCCGCGGCCAGCGCGAGTTAATCATCGGCGACCGCCAGACCGGCAAAACCGCCGTCATTCTCGACACCATCATCAATCAAAAGGGCGGCGACATCATTTGCATTTATTGCGGCATCGGGCAGAAGCGCTCGACGATTGCGCAGGTGGTGAAGACGCTTACCGACGCCGGCGCGATGGACTACACCATTGTCGTTACTTCCTCCGCCGCGGAGCCGGCTTCGCTTCAGTACATCGCACCTTACGCCGCGTGCGCTATGGGCGAATTTTTCCGCGACACCAAGCGACACGCGGTTACGTTTTACGACGATCTTTCCAAGCACGCACAGGCCTACCGTGAAATTTCGTTGCTGCTTCGGCGTCCTCCGGGGCGCGAAGCGTTCCCCGGCGACGTTTTCTATCTCCACTCCCGCTTGCTGGAACGCGCCGCAAAATTGAATGACAAGCTCGGCGGCGGCTCGCTGACTTCGCTGCCGGTCATCGAAACGCAGGCTGGCGACGTCTCCGCCTACATTCCGACGAACGTGATCTCGATTACCGACGGTCAGATTTATCTCGAAGCCGACCTTTTCAACGCCGGCATTCGTCCCGCGATCAACGTCGGTATCTCCGTCAGCCGCGTAGGCGGCAATGCGCAGATCAAGGCGATGCGCCAGGTGGCCGGTTCGCTGCGCCTCGATATGGCGCAGTATCGCGAGCTGGCGGCCTTCGCGCAGTTTGGCTCCGATCAGCTCGACAAGGTGACACAGGGCCAGCTCGCCCGCGGCCAGCGGCTCACGGAAATCCTGAAACAGGATCAGTATGTGCCGCTGCCGGTTGAAAAGCAGGTGCTCAGTCTTTACATTGCGACGAGTGGCTCGCTGGACGCTGTGCCGGTCCCGGAAGTTCGCCGCTTTGAGCGCGAGTTTCTGCAGTTCGTCGAAACGAACTATCCCTCGATCCTGAAGAACATCGCGACGAAGAAAGCTCTCGACGACGCCATCAAGGGTGAAATCAAGACCGCCGTCGATGCATTCAAGGAACGTTTCGCTGCTGCCGTTGCCGCGGCGGCGAAGTGAGGATGGGCGCTTAACGAATAACGATGGCTACACTTCTCGATTTCCGGCGCCGCATCCGCTCGGTGAAGAACACCCAGCAAATCACTCGCGCGATGAAGTTCGTGGCCGCGGCCCGGTTGCGCCGCGCGCAGGAAGCGGCGATCGCGGCGCGTCCGTACGCCAGAGAACTCGCACGCATGCTGCGTTCCATCATGTCGCGCATCGATGAGCCCCAGCACCCGCTGCTGGCAAAGCGCCCCGAAGAGCGGATTCTCGCCATCGTGCTGACGGGAGAGCGCGGCCTGGCCGGCGCTTTCAACGCCAATATTCTGCGCAAGGCCCACGATTTTTTCAGCGCGAACAAAGGGAAGAAACTTTCGACGATCCCCGTGGGCAAGAAGGGCCGCGACTCGCTGAAGAAGGCGGGGTTTAACGTTATTGCGGAATATGTGAACGTGCTTGCGCGCGTCGACTTTGCGACCGCACGGGAGATCGCCCTGCTCGTGACGGATCTTTATGCTAAGGAAGAGATCGATTCGGTGTACATCGTCTTCAGCGAATTCAAGACGGTGATGACACCGAATCTGGTGGTTACAAAGCTGCTGCCGGTCGAGGCCGTTCGTACGGACGAAGAATCCGCCGCCGAAAAAGAGAGTGCGCAGGTGGATTACATCTACGAACAGCCCGAGGAGCAGCTCCTCGGCAAGTTGCTCCCGCGCTACATCGAAACGCAGTTGCTCCGCGCGATGCTCGAATCTTCCGCGGCGGAGCACGCGGCGCGTATGACGGCGATGGAATCGGCTACAAAAAACGCGGGCGACGTTATTGATGCCCTGACTCTGCACATGAACAAAGTGCGGCAAGCGGCGATTACCAAGGAAATTATCGAGATTGTCAGCGGCGCATCTTACGGCGCTTAGGAGAAAGCAGCATGGCAGAGAAATACGCAGGCTTGGGACACGTCGTTCAGGTCATTGGGCCTGTTATGGACATCCAATTCGAGGCTGGGCACCTCCCGGCGATTTATAACGCCGTGCGCATCACCAGCGAAGGGTACTCGATACCGGAACCACTCGACGTGACGGCGGAAGTCCAGCAGCACCTTGGCGAGGGCCGCGTGCGCGCCATCGCGATGGAGCCTGTCGAGGGCATGGTGCGCGGTATGAAAGCTTACGATCTGGGAAAAGGGATTGAAGTTCCCGTGGGCCGGGCCACCCTGGGCCGCGTGATGAATGTTCTCGGGAAGCCTGTCGATCAGCTCGGCCCCATCGTCAGCGACACGTACTATCCGATTCATCGCCCTGCGCCGTCGCTCGAGGATCAGTCCACCACGCTCGAAATGTTTGAGACCGGAATTAAAGTCGTGGACCTCATTGAGCCGTACTTAAAGGGCGGCAAGATCGGACTATTCGGCGGCGCGGGCGTGGGTAAGACCGTTCTGATCATGGAACTCATTCACAACGTCGCCATGAAGCACGGCGGCGTGTCCGTGTTCGCGGGCGTGGGCGAGCGCACGCGCGAGGGCAACGACCTGTGGCTGGAAATGTCCGAGGGCGGCGTTATCGTTCCCGGCAATTCGGAAAAATCGCGCGCGGCGCTGATCTACGGCCAGATGACCGAGCCGCCCGGCTCGCGTCTCCGCGTGGGCCTCACTGGCCTCACGGTGGCCGAATATTTCCGCGACCAGGAGCACCTCGATGTGCTCCTCTTCATCGATAACATTTTCCGTTTCGTGCAGGCGGGCTCGGAAGTTTCCGCGCTTCTCGGCCGCATGCCTTCGGCGGTCGGCTACCAGCCGAACCTCAACACAGAAATCGGCGAACTCCAGGAGCGCATTACTTCGACGAAGAGTGGATCGATCACTTCGGTGCAGGCCATTTACGTGCCCGCCGACGACTACACGGATCCCGCTCCGGCCGCGACGTTTGCGCACCTGGACGCCACCACCAACCTCAGCCGCCAAATCGTCGAGCGCGGCATCTATCCGGCGGTCGATCCGCTGGCGAGCTCTTCACGCATTCTCGATCCGCGCATTGTCGGCGCGGAACACTACGCCGTGGCGCGCGGCGTGAAGTCCATTCTGCAGCGCTACAAGGACCTGCAGGACATCATCGCTATTCTCGGTATCGAGGAACTTTCCGACGAAGACAAGCGCACCGTGGCGCGCGCCCGCAAGATCGAAAAATTCCTTTCGCAGCCCATGTTCGTCGCCGCGCAGTTCACCGGCCTCGAGGGAAAGTACGTGAAGATTGAAGACTCGGTCCGCAGCTTCAAAGAGATTGTGGAAGGCAAATACGACGACGTTCCGGAACAGGCGTTCTACATGGTTGGCACGATCGAGGAAGCGCTTGAGAAAGCCGAAAAAATGAAGGCGAGCGCCTAATCACGAAAATGCTTCCTGATGCCATTGAGCTTGTAATCGTCACGCCGGAGCGCCAGCTGCTTCGCGAGAAAGCCGTTGAGGTGCAATTGCCGGGAGAAGGCGGATATCTTGGGGTACTCCCGGGGCACGCGCCGCTCATCACCGAGTTGGGGATCGGCGAACTCAGCTATCACGATCTCGGCGGCAAGGAGTCCGCGCATCTAGCTATTGTTCGCGGATTTGCCGAGGTTCTTTCGGATCGCGTAACGGTCCTTGCAGAAACCGCCGAGCGCGCCGAGGAGATCGATCTGCAGCGCGCCAAAGATGCGCTGGCTCGTGCCGAGCAGCGCATGGCCTC
>DATNLB010000526.1:0-9998 GCA_035603095.1 Candidatus Acidiferrales bacterium | reverse complement strand
ATCGAGTTACGTTCTCCGTCGCCAGTTACCTGGCATCGCCAAGTGCTATTGGAAGAATGTGCTGTGGTCGCCGTCGTACTTCGCCGCATCCTGTGGCGGCGCGCCGCTCGACGTAATCAAACGCTACATCGCGCAGCAGGCGACACCACTATAGTCGTGGCTTACCCCGGCCTGAAGTCCCGGGCTTGCGCTACTCACTGGTGGTCAAGGCTTCAGGGTTGTTTGGTCTCACCGTAGTTGAGCGGCTCTCCCGGCTTCGGCACGTCGTAATTGTTCCAGAACCACAGCGGCTCCAGCTTTTTCTGCTCGGGCCAGACCTCGTTCAATGTGTCCCCCTCAAACAGCTCACCATTCTTCATAACCCAGTGAATCGTGTTTGTGTTGTGGATATCGTCGAGTGGGCTCTTGTCCATGATCAGCAGGTCGGCGAGTTTTCCCGGCTCGATGGATCCGAGATCCGCAGGCCTGCCGATAATCTTCGAGCCGTTCACAGTGGCGCATCGCAGCACCTCGAGCGGCGTCATACCGCCACTGGCCAGCATCCACAGCTCCCAGTGATACCCGATGCCTTGCATCTCGCCGTGGCTGCCGACGCCCACCAGACCACCGGCGCGCTCGAGCTTGGCCATCTGTGCCGCAAGCTTCGGAAATTCATATTCGTCCTTGCGGAACCACCCCTGGCGGCGCTTGGTTCGCTGGTCGATGACCCGGTGTGGCATGAAGTGATTTAGTTTTACGTTGTCATGCACTTCACTGTTCTCAAACCAGTAGTCCTCGCCGAACGGCCCGCCGTAATTCACGATCAGGGTCGGAGTTTCCGCGATTCCCGACTTGGCGAACATCTGGATCACGTCGTTGTAAAGCGGCGTAATCGGCAGGGTATGTTCGTTGCCGTGGAAGCCGTCGATGACGTGAGTCAGGTTGAGCTTTAGATCCAGCGCGCCTTCCGTCGTGGGCATCATCTCCAGCTCTTTTGACGCTTGCACCATATACTGCCGCTGCTTGCGATTGCCGACGACGTAGCTCTTGATGTTGGGCGTGCCGTAATATTTCTTGTACTTGGTCAGAACACCTTTCACTTCTTCGGCGGACTGGAAGTTGTTGTCGGAAAAAACGCCGGGGCCGGTCGAGAAAGCGCGCAGCCCGAGGATGTCGCCGCTATCGACGAGATCCTGGTATGCGAACATGTCGTTTGTGCCAGTCTGCACATCCAGACCGGCCGTTACGCCGTAAGCCAGGTTCGCGAGGAACGACCAGTTTTGCGTGTCCAAAATGCCGCGCCGGATTTCCGTCCAGTGCGCGTGGGTGTCGATGAAGCCCGGCACGATGGTCTTGCCGCTCACGTCGAACACCTTGGCGCCTGCGGGCACGCTGCCCTTCGCGCCTACGCTCTTGATGCGGTTGTTTTCAACGACGATCTCGGCGTTCTTGAGGACTTCATCTTCCTTGCCGCTCCTCATGGTCACCACGGTTGCGCCGCGCAGCACGATCGTGCCTTTCGGCGTTCTCCGCGGAAATTCCAGAGCGACGGCGATTTCTTGTACGTCCTTTTCCTGTTCTTTCAGCTTCTTTTCTTCTTTTTTCTCTTCCTTCTTTTCGTCTATCTTCGCGCCGGCTGTTTGCGCGGCGGCGTCTTTCTTGTCCGCATCCTTGGCGTCGGCCGTTTTCTTGTCGTCGTCCTTCTTGTCGCCCTCTTTCTTTTCGTCCTTCGGCGGTTCGAAAGAGATGGCGCTCAGGGGTTCGCGGAAAAGGCTCGCACCCACTGCCCAGGTGATGGTCTTGCCGCCATCGGTCCACGCGAAATAATCCGCGCCGATGTCCGTCAACCGCTTTGCCGGAACGGCGGGGGTGGTCACATTGACGGTTGGCGGCTCTCCACCCACGACGGGCATGGCAATCACGTAGAGTTGATTCATTACATGCGCGAGCACCCATTGACCGTCGGGGCTCGGCACGATGTCATCCGCCGGAACCGGCTCCTCGAAGAAGTACAGTCCCTGCCCTTTGACCACCAGGTGCGTGCGGCGGTCCGTGCCATCGTAGCGCAGCGAAACCAGCCCTTGCGGCGTGTAAACGTAGATGCGGTCTTTTTCATTCGTGAAATGCGGCCCGCCGGCTCCGCGCGCGGGCAGAATCAGGTTTGCGTCTCCGCCATCGGCGGGAATCCAGATGAGGTCGGCGTTCTCCGTCTGACCGCCATCGAAGGTGCTGTTTTCCCGGTCATACGCGTTGCCACGAAGCAGGACGATTTTTGTGGCGTCCGGCGACCATGCCGGATTGCTGTACACCGCCAGTGACTTCGACAACGGCACCGGTGTTCCTCCCGCCGCGGGAATTTTCCAGAGCTGCCCGCCGTCGCTCGACCAGGTCACGTATACGACGGACTTTCCATCCGGCGACCAAGCGGGCTGAAATTCGTGCGCGCTTCCCGTTGTCAGCCGCTGGGGTTTGCCGGCGGGCAAATCCATCGTGTAGAGGTGCGTCATGGCGGAAAAGACCAGCTTCTTGCCATCGGGCGATTCCACGGGGTCCATGATCAACCGCGCCTTCACCGGGCCTTGTTCAACGGTCTGCGGGAAATCCAGCTTGGGCCCCAGTTCCTGCGATACCTGCGCGGTGAATGGAATTGTTTTTTCCGTTCCCGTGGCGAGATCGAGCCGCTTGATTTTTCCATCCTGGTTGTAGACGATTTCTTTTCCGCCAGGCAGGAAGGCGTAGCCCGGAAAAACGTCGCGGGTAAAGAGCGACTCCTGATCGTCGCGCGTGACCGGATATTTCACCCAACGGTCTTCGCCGCTTTCGAGGTTTCGCAAACGCAGGCCGGACTCCGTTTCATAGCGCGTAACGTATAGAACCTGCTTGCCGTCCGGCGAAAGTACCGGGCGAAACGCGCTCTTGATCTGGTGAATGAGGTTGTCTTCGTCGCCGGTTTTGCGGTCGCGCCGGGTGATGTGCCACGACGGAAACTGCTGGTTGTAGGACAGCGAGCCAAGCTTCGCTGCGTAGTAAAGATACTTTCCGTCCGGGGAAGCCACCACGCCCATGGCGTTCGGGCGCTCATTCCTTTTCGTGGTGGGGGTCGGCTTCGATTTGGTAATCTGCACGCCCGAGCCGCCGTCCACGTGGTACATCCAGATTTCGCTCGAGCCGATTCCGAATTGCGCTTTCGAGACAAAAATGTATTTGCCGTCCGGCGCCCAGCCCGGTGAAGTGAATTCGTTATTGGGGTCCTTCGAAACCTGCTTCACGCCAGTTCCGTCTGGATGCATGATCCAGATGTTCTCGCTGCCTTCGCGGTCGGAGAGGAAGGCGATCCACTGCCCATCCGGCGAAAACTTTGGCTGGCTGTCGAAGGCCATTCCGCCGGAGATCAGTTTTGCCTGCCCGCCTTCGATGGGGAGGGTGAAGATATCGCCGACCAGTTCGAACACGATTGACTTTCCGTCCGGCGAAACGTCGAGCGAGAGCCATGTGCCTTCATCCGTGGTGAATTCGATCTTGCGGCCGGACTTCAGAGGCAGGCCTTTTTTTTCGTCTTTCTTTTCATCCTTCTTCTCGTCTTTCTTTTCTTCCTTTTTGTCCTTCTCCTGCTCCGCGGCATCCTGCCGTTTTGCGCCGGCATTCAGCGCCGTTGCGCTTCCGAAAAGGAACGCGAGGAATATTGCCAAGACGACAAACCGCGGTGTCAGACCGCGCGGACTGGGCTGCTTCACACTCATGCTCGATTTCCTCCGTACCGTCGGTAAAAACTTTGAACAGGAATTCACGGATGGGCCGTCCCGTGTCTTCGGCCTGCCGATTTGACATACCCTTTTCTGGTCCTTAGACGCAAGCCGTTTGGAAGCGTCTCGGCGACACAGACTCCAGAGCCCGCGCTACCGCTCGAATTCCTCTTCGCCGCCCCGTCCGCTGCGCGGCTGCGGCGGCGCCGGAACGATGTGCGGAATGCCTGCATCATTCATCTTTTTGTTTAGTGCGGGTAGTTCCTCGCCGGCGATTTTCTTGACCTGCGCCGAAGCATCGCTGACCAGCGGCGTCAGCTCCGCGAGCTTCTCTTTCTGCTGTCCATCGGGGGCGGCCGCAAACCCGTCCAGGTCATCTAGCAGATTCTGCACTTGATTCGGCAGCGGATCGGGCTTCCATTCGAACGGCGGGCCGGCATTTCCCAGGCCTTCGCGTTCACGAATAAACTTCTCCGCCACGGCGTCTACTTTTTTCTGCAGCTCATCGGCGGCCTTGACGACGTCGTCTGGGATTTTCGTTGCGTTCGGTTTTCCCGCATCCTTTTTCCACTGCTCTCGCGCAGCCTTCAGCGCTGTCTGTATGCCTTCAATTGTTTTTCGGTCTTTATCCGTCGTCTTGGCCATCGGGTAGAGCCGGTCGATCATTTCGCGCCGGGCGGCGCGGTCCGCCGCAGAAATCACGATGCGCGTGTCTTCTTCGACCATGACTTTTTGCGAGGCTTCCTTGTCTCCAGCTTTGATCTTGACGGTGTATTCTCCGGGCTCGACGAGCGGCCCGCGCGGCCCGAATCCATATCCCGCCGCGATCGCTTCCAGTTGTTGGAGTGTCGGCTCCGCCGGCGCATCTGAGCGCAAATCCCAGTTTGCGCGGTTCATCCCCGCCGCGCCCGGCCCATCTAGCTCCCGTAGCACTTTCCCGTCTTTGTCGAGCACGGTGATTTTTACTTTGCTTTCTTTCTTTTCCGCTGCGTCGCCTTTCGCCTCGGTCTTCGGCTTCTCCTCGGCCGCGTCTTTCCTCTCTTTTTCTTCTTTGTCTTTCTTCGGCGCTTCGGGAGGCACAGCTTCCTTCAGGTAGTAGCTCAAGATCGCGCCGTACGGCGGATTCTTCGCCGTGAACACCTTCTGACCAGCGCTCCATCGGCGGTTGCGCAGGTGCCAGGTCGTGGCCGTCCGCGGCGGGAAGAATGTCAGGGGTGATCCCGCGACGCTCGCGTCCATCCTTTCGATCGGAGTCAGATCGTCGAATATCCATATCGATCGCCCGTGCGTCGCCAGCACCAGGTCGTTCTCGCGCGCCTGGATTTCGATGTCGTCCACCGGCACCGTGGGGAAATTGTTTTTCAGCGCGGTCCAATTTCCGCCGCGATCCCACGATACCCACAGCCCGAACTCCGTCCCGGCAAACAAGAGGTTGGTGTTCCGCGGATGCTCGCGCACAACGTGCACACTCCCGGCCGAATCCGGAATCCCGTTGCGGATGGCTTTCCAGCTCTCGCCGTAATCGCTCGTCGCAAAAATATAGACGCTGTTATCGTCCCCACGATGTCCGTCGAAGGCCAGCAGCGCCGCGCCTTCACCGGTCTTCGATGCCACCACGCGGCTGACGTAAGTTCCCTTTGGCACGCCGGGCGCCTTGGATGCCACGTTTTTCCACGTCTTTCCGCTGTCGCGCGTCACCTGCACGTTGCCGTCGTCGGTTCCCACCCACAACACATTGGGCGTGAGCGGTGATTCGCTCAGCGTCGTGATCGTCGGATACTCTTGCACGCCGTCGTGCCGCGACAAGGTGTTCTTGTCCGGCGTCTTCCCAAAAATCTGCAGCTTGTTGCGGTCTACCCCCGTGGTCAGCTCTCCGCCCAGCCTCGTCCAGTTGTCCCCGCGATCCGTAGATTTGAAGAGATAGTTCCCGCCGTAATAAACAGTCGTGTGCTGGTGGGCCGAAACCGCCACCGGCGAATTCCACTGGAACCGGTAATGCGGCTCCGCTGCTTTCGCCTCCGGCCGGATGGAGCGCTGCTGCCCGGTGCGCAAATCGCGGCGGTCGATATACCCGTCCTGCGACTCCGTGTAGACGATCCAGGGCTCCACATTATCGATCGCTGCGTAAAAGCCGTCGCCGCCGTGAATCACTTGCCAGTCTTCATTCACGATGCCGTCGCGCGTCAGCGTCTGGCTCGGCCCGCACCAGCTCCCGTTATCTTGCAAGCCGCCGCAGATGTGATACGGCTTTTCGTTGTCGAGCGCCACCTCGTAGAATTGTCCGATCGCGATGGTGTTGACGAAGTCCCAGGTCTTCCCGGCGTCGTAGCTCCAGTGAATCCCACCATCCGATCCCGTGAGCATGTGATTCGAATCCGCCGGATTGATCCACATCGCATGGTAGTCTCCATGGATGGACCGGACGCGCTGCGTTACAAAAGTTTTTCCTCCATCCTCGGAGTAAAACATCTGTGCGCCCAGCGCCCAGATTCGCAAGTCATTGTTCGGATCGATGCGCACCTGGCTGTAGTACGACGGCCGCGGGTTCGTATCGCTCATCTTCTTCCACGTCTCGCCTTTGTCCTCGCTGCGGTAAATGCCGCCGTTTTCATGTTGTACCAGCGCATAAACGATGTTTGGATCCTTGCGGTAGATGTCCAGTCCGATTCGGCCGGTCTCTCCGCCGTTCTCATAGGGCAGCCCTTTGGTCAGCTTCTTCCAGGTCGCGCCACCATCCGTCGTCTTGTAGATCGCGCTGTCTGGTCCGCCGCCGTTATATCCGTAAGGCGTCCGCCGCCGCTCGTATGCCGCGGCATACAAAGTGTCCGGACTCTCCAGGTCCATCGCGATGTCGCTGACCCCGGTGTCGTCGTTGATCTTCAGCACCAGCGACCATGACTTCCCGCCGTCCGTCGTCTTATACACTCCGCGCTCCGGATTCGCGCCCCACAAACGTCCCAGCGCCGCCACGTACACCACGTCCGGGTTCTTCGGATGAATCACGATTCGGCCGATGTGGCGCGTCAATTCCAGCCCCATCCTCTTCCAGGTCCTCCCGCCATCGAGCGACTTGTACGCTCCATCGCCCCAGGAGGAGCTTTGCCGGTTGTTCGGCTCGCCTGTCCCGACCCACACCACGGAGGAGTCCGACGGCGCAATCGCGATGTCGCCAATCGTCGATACGCTCTCTTTATCGAATATCGGCTCCCACGTGGTGCCGTTGTTCGTTGTTTTCCACACGCCGCCCGATGCGGTGCCCACGTACACGATGTTCGGATTGCTCTCCACGACTGCGAAATCGTCGATGCGCCCACCCATCGTCGCGGGGCCGATCTCGCGGAATTCCAGATTCTTGAATTTATCTGTGGGACTTGGCTGGTCCCCGGGCGCCGCCGGCGCACTCACCGACAACGCGCCAAGAATCACCGCACAAGCCAGAATCGTCCACAGAGCATTCCCGGTATGCTTCATTTCCATCCCCTTAGGTGCAAGGCCCGGCATATTACTCCGGATGGGCCGTATGGCACAGCAAATGTTTTGAAGGGCAAACCAAACCATTGCAAAGACAGACGCGCCGCGCGACCGCTCGGTTTCACGTGCGTAAATCTGCTCATCACTACTCAGTCTGCGCATGCAACTCAGCGCCAGCACTCGCCTTCAAATCCCTACGACCGCATGCTAGGCTATCCAACTGTTTTCATTGACCGCATGCTCCGCGTGAACCGCCATTCCCATGCACAGGTTCTATCTGCGCTCCGCCCTTTTCTCTTCCTGGCCGCGCTGCTCCTCGCGGTTGCGGTCCCCCCGCCGCGCGTCGCCTCCGCTCAACAAACTCGCTTTCCTTCCGGCAAGGGCGGGGTCGCAAATCTAGAAGCGAAAACGCAGAGCCGCAGAGGCGACGTCACCACGGCTGAGGGCGATGTGGATATTCAATACGCGGACACCCGTCTTCGCGCCGACCACGTCGAGTACAACAGCAAGACCTACGAAGCCACCGCTACCGGCCACGTTCAGCTCGATTACGGCAACGAGCACCTCGAAGCCGATGAAGCTCATTACAACGTCAGCACCGGACACGGCCTGTTTCACAACGTTCGCGGCAACATCAAGATCGAGCGGCGGCCGAATCCGACGATTTTGATTTCCGATAATCCGCTTTACTTCCAAGCGAGGGATGTCGAACGCTTCCCGGGAGAGGTCTACCTCGTCCACCGCGCCTGGATCACCATCTGCGATCCCCAGCACCCGAAGTGGCAGTTCTACGCGCCTAACGCGCGGATCCACCTCAACAAAACCGTCGCACTCGTCAACGCCAACTTCCGCCTTTTCAGGGTCCCGCTCATCTGGCTCCCTTATGCTTCCGCTCCCGCGGGCCACAAAATCCGTGAGTCCGGCTTCCTCATTCCCGACATCGGCCAGAGCTCGCGCAAAGGCTTCATCCTCGGTGACGCTTTTTATCTGGCTCCCACGCAGTGGATGGACGCGACCCTTGGCGTCCAGTACATGAGCCGCCGCGGCGTTCTCGAACGCGGATCATTCCGCGCCAAGCCTTTCGAGAACACTTCCATTGAGTACACCTATTTTGGTGTCGAGGACCGCGGGCTTCTCAACTCTGACGGCACACGAAGCCCTCAGGGCGGCGAGCAGCAGCGCCTCGAGATCCAATCCCTGCTCCCCGGCGGCTGGCGCTTCGTAACGGACTACAACCATCTCTCCTCGCTTACTTTCCGTCTCGCCTTCGCCGACTCTTTCGGCGAAGCCATCAACTCCGAAGTGCGCAGCGCCGGCTTCCTCTCAAACAGTTTCCGTGGCTTCAGCCTGAATTTCGCCGGCCTCAGCGACAAGAGTTTTCTCACGCTTCCCACGACCACGACTTCATCCACCGGCGTTGTCACCACAGTTCCCGCCACCAGCGTTACTCTCCGCAACTTGCCGGAAGCGCGTCTCGGCTCCGTCGAGCAAGCTCCCTGGGGCCGCGCCCCCGTCTATTTCGGTTTCGACGCGTTCACCGGCGTCGTATACCGCCGCGATCAAAATATTCAAACTTCCAATTTCGTCGATCGCTACGAATTGGCGCCACGAGTAACCGTTCCACTGCACTTCGGTCCGTGGCTCGGCGTGACCACCTCCGCCGTTTTCCGCACCACCCGCTACGGCGATTCCTACAATTCCTCCGGCCTGGCCAGTGGCGCTTCTATCTCCCGCAACACCGGCGAGTTCACGATCGAGCTCCGCCCGCCGGCGCTCGAACGATTCTTCGAACGCAGTCCCCTGAAAGAAGACAAGACTCGGCACCGGTACAAGCACACCATCGAACCCGCGGTGACCTACCGCAACGTCACGGGCGTGAATCGCTTCGCCGATTTTATTCGTTTCGATTCCGATGCCACTCTCACCAACACCAGCGAAGTCGAATATGGCTTTACGCAACGGCTCTTCCGGAAGGACGGTGACGGCCAGCCTCAGGAACTCATCTCTTGGCGCATCGTCCAGAAACACTATTTTGATCCTACCTTTGGCGGCGCCATCGTCGACGGCCAGCGCAATGTTTTCCAAGCACTCGACTCGATTTCGCCATTCGCTTTCGCTTTTGGTCCACGCAACTGGTCTCCTATCGTTAGCGATTTCAAGATCACTCCTGGCGGCCACTACGATCTGGAGCAGATTCTTCACTACGATCCCCAAATTCAGAGACTCGTCACCATAGGCACGCTCCTGAAAGTAAGGCCTTATCGGGAATTTTTCGCCACCGTTGCCTACTTCCGCTTGAATGCCAACCCGGTGCTCAGCGATTTCCCTCTCCCCCCTCCTCCTCAGCCTCTTAACTTCGAGCAGCCGCTTTCGAACCAGATTCGCGGGCTGATCGGCTACGGAAGCGAATCCCGCAAAGGCTTTAATCTCATCACCGGCCTGGGCTACGATTTCGAGAACAAGACTCTGCAGAATCAGATCGTTCAACTCAGCTACAACGGCGGCTGCTGCGGCCTGGCCATCGAATATCGCCGCATCAACCTCGGGCAGGTGCGCGCGGAGAATCAGTTCCGCCTCGCCTTCATCATCGCGAACATTGGCAACTTCGGGAATCTCCGTCACCAGGAAAGAATCTTCTAGCAGTGCGATTGTGCAGCACCTGGCGGCGCTTGTCCCCACCCAGCCGGGAGCCTGGGTATCGTCGCTTGTGATTTAATGTGACACCCATGAACGACACCGAGTTGGCCTACGCGTCCATCGAGGAAATCGGAAAACTCTTCCGCAAACGCAAGATCTCTCCCGTCG
>DATNLB010000519.1:0-15347 GCA_035603095.1 Candidatus Acidiferrales bacterium | reverse complement strand
GGCACCGTCACTGCCTTCAACACCGTTACTGTCCGCAGCCGCGTTGACGGCCAATTGGTCAGCGTTGCCTTCAAGGAGGGCCAGTTCGTTCACCAAGGAGATCTTCTCGCGCAGATCGATCCGCGTCCCTTCCAAGTCCAGCTCGAGCAGGCTCTGGGGCAACTCGCTAAAGACCAGGCCCAGCGCAAAGACGCGGAAGTCAATTTTGAACGGTTCAAGCTTCTCTTCAAAGAGGGCGTCATCCCCCAGCAGCAACTCGATACTCAGGGCGCATTGGTTGGCCAGGTTGATGGGGCCATTGCCTCGGATCAAAGCCAGATTGACAACGCCAAGCTCCAGCTCACCTATTCCCGCATCACTGCGCCGATCAGCGGCCGCATCGGTCTCCGCCTCGTGGATGCCGGCAACATCGTGCATGCTTCGGACACCAACGGACTTCTTGTCATCACCCAGCTACAGCCCATCGCGGTAATTTTCAGTCTTCCGCAAGATCAGCTTCCTCAGGTAAACGCCAAGCTCCATGCTGGCGTCCAACTTGCCGTCGATGCCTTCGACCGCGACGACACCGCCAAAATCGCTAGCGGGAAGCTCGAGACCATCGACAATCAGATCGACATAACCACCGGTACGTACAAGCTCAAATCCGTGTTTACGAACGCGGACAACGCTCTCTTCCCCAATCAATTTGTCAATGTCCACCTTCTCGTCGACACCAAGCACAACCTCACCATCGTTCCCGCCGCGGCCATTCAGCGCGGTCCCCAGGGAACTTACGTTTATGCCGCCGATACTGACAACACCGCGAAGATTAGAATTGTAACCATCGCACAGACCACTGGCGACAGTGTCGGCTTGAGCGCCGGCTTGAATTCCGGAGACCGCGTGGTTATTGACGGCTTGGACAAACTGCAGGATGGCACCAAAATTAATCCCAGCCCCTCGACCGGCGCGAATGCCGCAGGCCGCAGCTCCGCCCCTCCGTCCGCCGGTCAAGGTGCGCCACAACCCGGAAGCCCATCGAAGGGCCGTGCCGGAGGCTCCCCGCGATGAATCCCTCACGGCCGTTCATTCTGCGGCCGGTCGCCACCACCCTCTTGATGGTTGGCGTCCTCCTGGTAGGCTGGGTCGCCTTCCGGCAATTGCCCATCTCTGCGTTGCCGCAGGTCGACTACCCTACAATTCAAGTACAAACCTTTTATCCCGGCGCCAGCCCGGACGTCATGGCTTCCTCGGTCACCGCGCCCCTCGAGCGCCAGTTCGGCCAGATTCCCGGGCTGAACCAGATGACCTCCACAAGCTCCTTTGGCAGCTCCCTTATCACTCTCCAATTTGGTCTGGACTTGAGCATTGACGTCGCGGAGCAAGGAGTTCAGGCCGCGATCAACGGCGCTTCCAATCTCCTCCCGCAAGGGCTTCCCAATCCGCCGATCTACAGCAAGGTCAATCCCGCCGACGCGCCCATCATGACGCTCGCGCTCACTTCAACATCTCTCCCGCTCTCCAAAGTCGAGGACCTCGCCGACACCACTCTCGCCCAAAAAATTTCTCAGCTTTCTGGCGTCGGACTCGTCAGCATCAGCGGCGGCCAGCGCCCCGCCGTTCGCATTCAGGCGAATCCTACGGCTCTCGCTTCTTACGGGCTCAGTCTTGAGGATTTGCGTACCGCCCTCGGCCAGGCCAATGTCGATCAGGCCAAGGGCACTTTCGACGGCCTGCATCAGGCTTACACCATCGGCGCGAACGACCAGCTCATCTCCAGCGACAGCTATCGACCGCTCATCATCGTCTATCACAATGGCGCGCCGGTGCGCCTCACTGACGTCGCCAACGTTATCGACGGGGTGGAGAACGCCAAGCAAGCCGCCTGGGCCAATCTGAATCCCGCCGTTATTCTGAATATTCAGCGCCAGCCCGGCGCGAACATCATCGCCGTTGTCGACCGCGTGAAAAACCTTCTGCCCCAGCTTAAAGCCGCGCTCCCCGCTTCGGTTCAGGTGGAGATACTCACGGATCGCACCACCACCATTCGCGCCTCCGTCAGCGACGTGCAATTCACCCTGGTGCTCACCGTGGCGCTCGTCGTGATGGTCATTTTTCTTTTTCTCCGCAGCCTCCGCGCCACCATCATTCCCAGCGTTGCCGTTCCGCTTTCTTTGATCGGAACCTTCGCGGTCATGTATCTTCTCGGCTACAGCCTGAACAATCTTTCTCTCATGGCCCTCACCATTTCCACCGGCTTCGTTGTCGACGACGCCATCGTCATGATCGAAAATATCAGCCGCTACATCGAAGAGGGCGAAGCGCCTTTGCAAGCCGCGCTGAAGGGTTCCGAACAAATCGGCTTCACCATCGTTTCGCTTACCGTCTCGCTCATTGCCGTGCTCATTCCTCTTCTCTTTATGGGTGATATCGTCGGCCGGCTCTTCCGTGAATTTGCCGTCACTTTGGCCGTCACCATCCTCGTTTCCGCCTTTGTATCCCTCACACTCACTCCCATGATGTGCGCCAAGCTCCTTCGACAACACAAAAAGCAAGAGGAGGGCTGGTTCTATCGCAAGTCCGAAAATGCTTTTAACTCCGTCATCGCTTTCTACGGACGCACCTTGCAGTTTGTCCTGCGTTTTCGCACCGTCACCCTCCTCGTTACCGTTGCCACTCTTGTGGGCACCATTCTTCTCTATATTTACGTTCCCAAAGGATTTTTCCCGGTGCAGGACACGGGCGTCATTCTGGGCGTTTCCGAGGGCGCACAAGACATTTCTTTCGCGGCCATGGCCCAGCGCCAGCGGGATTTGGCCGGCGTCATCCTCAAAGACCCAGCGGTCGAGAGCCTTTCTTCTTTCATCGGCATCGACGGCACGAATACCACGCTCAACAGCGGCCGCATCCAGATCAATCTGAAGCCGCTCGCCCAGCGCAATATCAGCGCTTCGGATGTCATCCGCCGCCTCCAGCCCGAACTTGCGAAAATCGACGGAGTTTCGCTCTTCCTCCAGCCGGTTCAGGATCTGACCGTCGAAGACCGTGTGAGCCGCACCCAATTTCAGTACAGCCTGGAAGATGTTGATCCTAAGGAACTCGCTTACTGGACAGGCCGCTTCGTTGAGAAATTGAAAGCACTGCCCGACCTTCGCGATGTCGCCAGCGACCAGTTGAACCAGGGCCTTGTCGCCGCACTCACCATCGACCGCGACTCCGCTTCGCGCCTCGGCATTCTTCCCGCCGATATCGACAACACTCTCTACGACGCTTTCGGCCAGCGCCTGGTCTCCACCATCTTCACTCAATTGAATCAATATCACGTGGTCATCGAAGTGGATCCGCAGTTCCAGCAGGACCCCGATTCGCTGAAATACATTTACGTAAAGTCCTCCAACGGCACGCAGGTGCCCCTCAGCGCGTTCACGCGTTTCGAGCCCGGGGCCGCCGCTCTGGCGCTGAACCATCAGGGTCAGTTTCCCGTGGTTACGCTCTCGTTCAACCTTGCTCCCAATGCCGCGCTCGGCGACGCAGTTAACGCCATCAACGGCGTCAAGCAGGATCTGAACATGCCCCCGAGCATCCAGGCTACGTTTCAGGGCACCGCCGCGGCCTTCCTCAATTCCCTCGCGAATGAGCCGATCCTCATCCTCGCGGCGGTGATCACGGTTTACATCGTTCTTGGCATTCTGTACGAAAGCTACATTCACCCCATCACGATTATTTCGACCCTCCCGTCCGCCGGTGTCGGCGCCATACTTGCTCTCCTGATCTGCCGCACGGATTTCAGCGTCATCGCCCTCATCGGAATGATCCTGCTCATCGGCATCGTCAAGAAAAACGCCATCATGATGATCGACTTCGCACTGGAGGCTGAACGCAAAGAAGGAAAGGCACCGCTCGATGCTATCTATGAAGCTTGCCTGCTGCGCTTTCGGCCCATCATGATGACTACCATGGCGGCGCTCCTCGGCGGTTTGCCGCTCGCGCTGGGCACGGGCGTCGGTTCTGAATTGCGCCGCCCGCTGGGCATCACCATCGTCGGCGGCCTGATTCTCAGCCAGTTGCTTACGCTCTACACCACGCCGGTGGTTTATCTCGCTTTTGACTGGCTGGCGCACCGCTTCTCGTTCCACGTCGGCAACCCCATTGAGGAGCCCGCGCACGGATCCGCTCCTGGAGATTGACCGGTGAATTTCTCTTCCAACTTTTCGGCGCCCTTCATCCGACGGCCCGTGGCCACGTCGCTGATCACTTTCGCCATTCTCCTTTCCGGTGTCGTGGCCTTCCGATTTTTACCGGTTGCGCCGCTCCCGCAAGTCGATTTTCCAACCATCTCCGTCGGCGCCGGGCTCCCAGGCGCAAGCCCGGAGACCATGGCTTCCGCCGTCGCCACGCCCCTGGAACGCCAGTTCGGCCGCATCGCCGGCGTCACCCAGATGACCTCCTCTAGCGGTCTTGGTTCGACCGGCATTACGCTCCAGTTCGATCTTAACCGCGATATCAACGCCGCTGCGCGCGACGTTCAAGCCGCCATCAACGCCGCTCGCAGCCAGTTGCCCGCCGATCTTCCCGGCCAGCCCACCTATCGCAAGGTCAATCCCGCCGATGCTCCTATCATGCTGCTGGCCCTGACCTCCGATAACATTCCGCCTTCGCAAATCTACGACGCTGCGGATTCGATCCTTGCCCAGAAGCTCGCGCAGGTCGAAGGCGTTGGCCAGGTATTCACCTGGGGCAGCTCCCGTCCAGCCGTTCGCGTCGAAGTGAACCCTAATCAGCTCAACACGTACGGAATAAGTTTGGAAACGATTCGCAAATCGCTCCAGGCCGCCAACGCCAACCTCGCCAAGGGCGCCCTCACCGATCCGAAGCAAACGTGGGCCGTCTCCGACACCGACCAGCTTTTCAAGGCCTACGAATATCAGCCTCTGATCGTCGCGGGACACGTCGGCGCTCCGGTGCGCTTGCGCGACATCGCCGAGGTGGTCGATTCGGTCGAAGATTCCCGCAATTTGGGGCTTTCGCGCGGGAAGCCATCCGTGCTGCTCGCCATCTTTCGGCAACCCGGCGCCAACATGATCGAGACGGTGGACCGCATCACCAACCTCCTTCCGCAGCTCCGCGCTTCCATTTCGCCCTCCCTGCAACTGAGCGTTGCCGTCGACCGCACCACCACCATTCGCGCTTCCGTCCACGACGTGGAAGTCGCGCTCATCATTTCCATCATCCTTGTGATCTTCGTGGTTTTTGCATTTCTCCGGAATGTCTGGGCCACCATCATCCCCAGCGTGGCCGTCCCGCTTTCCCTCATCGGCACTTTCGGCGTGATGTATCTCTGCCACTACAGCCTGGACAATCTCTCTCTCATGGCCCTGACCATCTGTACGGGTTTCGTGGTTGACGACGCCATCGTCGTCATCGAGAACATCTCCCGTCACATCGAAGGAGGCATGAAGCCCTTCGATGCCGCCATGAAGGGCGCCAGCGAAATCGGTTTTACCGTTCTCTCGATGAGCACTTCGCTCGTCGCCGTCTTTATCCCTATCTTAATGATGGGCGGCGTCGTTGGCCGTCTTTTCCGTGAGTTTGCTGTCGTTCTCAGCGTGGCTATCGCTGTTTCTCTTTTCGTTTCTCTCACTACCACCCCTATGATGTGCGCGCGCTTCCTCCGCCATGAATCCGGCAAACACAATAGGGTCTACCGCTTTTCCGAAAACGCCTTTAACCGCCTTCTCCGGACGTACGAATTCTCTTTGCGCTGGGTTCTTCGCCACCAGTTCCTGATCTTGCTGGTCACCATCGGCACGGTTTGCCTGAACGTCTATCTCTTCATCCAGACGCCCAAAGGCTTCTTCCCACAGCAGGACACCGGCCGCATCAATGGCAGCATCCTAGGAGATCAGGATCTATCCTTTGCCGCTATGTCGAAAAAGATGCGCATTTTTACCGACATTGTCTCGCAAGACCCTGCCGTTGACTCCGTGATTTCTTTCACTGGCGGCGGGAGTGGCGGCAGCACCGCCCGCCTGTTCTCGCAGCTCAAACCGCTGACCGAGCGGAAGTTGAGCGCCGACCAGGTCATCGCGCGTATCCGCTCCAAGACTGCTGGGATTCCGGGCGCCGCTCTGTACTTGCAATCCGTTCAGGACCTCAGCGTCGGCGGCCGCGGCAGCGCCGCGCAATATCAATACACGCTCCAGGCCGACAATCTCAACGATCTCACTCACTGGGCTCCTATTCTTCAGCAGCGCCTGGCTAAGATTCCCGAGCTGCGCGACGTCAATTCCGACCAGCAGATGCACGGGCTCGAAAGCGCCATCGTCATCGATCGCGACACCGCCGGCCGTCTCGGCGTCGACGTGCTGGACATTGACAACACCCTCAGCGACGCCTTCGGCCAGCGGCAGGTCTCCAACATCTACAAAGGCATCAACCAGTATCACGTCGTGCTGGAAGTCGCGCCGGAATTCCAACCCGGTCCGGACGCGCTCCAGTCGGTTTACGTTCCTTCGAAGTCCGGAAAGCTTGTCCCGCTTAGTGCCTTCGCCCATTACGAGCACTCCAATACCGCCCTTTCCGTCAACCACCAGGGCATCTTCCCGGCCATCACCCTTTCGTTCAATCTCGCGCCCGGCGCTTCGCTTGGCCCTGCGGTTCTGCATATTCAGGCTGCCCAACACGAACTCGGTATTCCCGCGACGGTTCATGCTACGTTCCAGGGCACCGCCCAGGCCTATCAGGATTCGCTCTCCAATCAGCCGGTTCTGATCATCACCGCCCTTGCCGCCGTTTACATCGTTCTCGGCATCCTCTATGAGAGTTTCATTCATCCCATCACCATTCTTTCCACGCTTCCTTCTGCCGGCATCGGCGCGCTTCTCGCGATTCAATTCATCAAGTCGGACCTGAACATCATCGCGCTGATCGGCATCATCCTGCTGATCGGCATCGTCAAGAAAAATGCCATCCTCATGATTGATTTTGCCGTTCAAGTGGAAAGGGAAGAGGGATTGTCGCCTGTGGAAGCGATCTACAAGGCCTGCTTGTTGCGTTTCCGTCCAATTCTAATGACCACCATGGCTGCGCTTTTGGGCGCCATGCCTCTAGCGCTCGGAGCGGGTGTCGGCTCCGAACTGCGCCGCCCGCTGGGCATCACCATCGTCGGCGGCCTCATTCTCAGCCAGATGCTCACGCTCTTTACTACCCCGGTCGTGTACATCTACATGGATCGGCTGCAGTCCTGGATCCAGGGAGCGCGCTCCCAGGCCCCCGCACCAGTTCCTGCCCACTCCGACTAAACTGCTTCTAACGTCACCGCCAATCTTTGAAATTTTGGCGCTTGTGAAGTCAGCGCATGCCCCATCCGTCGTTTTTTCGCCTGCCGTCCCGAATCTGCCGTTTGCTGATGTCTGACGTTTTTGCTAGAATGTCAGACAGATGAGGGCAGAATAATGCCTACCCAACGATTCACAGTACGCGTTCCAAGCAGTCTTAGCCAGCGGCTCCGGGTTTGCGCCCAATTGCGGGGCCAATCCGAATCCGAGGTCATTCGCGAAGCGCTGGAGCACCACTTGCAGAAAAAACTGAAAGGTGTTTCTGCCCACGACGTTTTCAGGGCCGCGGGCTTGATTGGTTGCGCAAAGGGAGCGCCGAAGGACCTCAGCACAAACAAGAAATACTTCAAAGGCTTCGGCGAATCGAAGTGAATCGCGTGCTCGTGGACGCCGGCCCCCTGGTAGCCATCCTTTCGGAGCGCGATGAACGTCATCGCCTCTGTGTCCGCACGCTCGAAAGCCTGTCAGGATCGCCCTTTTCTTGTTGGCCCGTCATAACCGAAGCTGCTTGGCTTCTCCGCGCGTATCCGGGAGTTGTGTCCTTGCTGCTCCGGCGAGTCAGCGAAGGCGTTCCCGCCATGCTCCCGTTATCGAGTTTGGAGGCCAGGCCCGTCGGCGATCTCATGAAGAAATATGAATCCATGAAGCCGCAGCTCGCCGATGCCTCGCTTGTTTATCTGGCCGATCGCGAATCCCTCGACACTATCTTCACTCTTGACCGTCGGGATTTCTCCGTTTATCGCTCTGCTCGCAATCGCCGGTTCCGCCTCATTCCCGATCTCCCCTAACTCTCCTGCTACGCGCTGCCGATCAGCCATCCCGTCAGGAAAACCAAAACGCCGCCCACGATCACCTGAAACGCCGCCTGCAAGAACGGCGTATCCATGTAGCGGTGCCGGATGTAACTGATGACCATCAGCTCGACCGCCACAATGATCACTGCAACCAGCATAGCGACATGAAAATTGGCGATTAGAAAGGGAAGCGTATGGCCAATTCCGCCCGCCGTGGTCATCAACCCGGTCACCCCGCCGCGCAGCCACGGAGACCCGCGCCCGGTCAGCGATCCGTCGTCGGAAAGCCCCTCCGAAAAGGCCATTGAGATTCCTGCGCCGATCGAAGCTGCTAGTCCCACCAGGAACGCTTCCCAGCTCTTGTGCGAAGCGAAGGCCGCTGCGAACAGCGGCGCCAGCGTCGATACCGAGCCATCCATCAAGCCCGCAAGTCCAGGTTGCACCACTTGCAGCAGGAACAGTTTGCGGTGTGATTCATCCTCCGTGGCTTTCGCGCTCGCCGTAAGATGTTTTTCTTCCAGTTCACCCGCCGTCCGCTCGTGTTTTCTCTCCTCATCGCCAAGCTTGTTCAGCAATTCCCGCGTCGACACGTCCGTCGTCCGGCTTGCCGCTCGCGCGTAGAAACGGCTCGCCTCCATCTCCATCAATTCCGCTTGCTTCCTGGCCACTTTCACACCCAGCGGGCGGACCAGCCATACCGGTCTCCTCTGCAGGAATCCCTTCACGTTTTCCCGCCGGATCAGCGGAATGCGGTCCCCGAAGCGCTGCCGGAACATCTCAAACAAACGGTCGCGGTGTCCCACCTCTTCTTCACGCATCTCTTCAAACATTTCCGCCGTCGCGGGATACTCTTCCCGCAGTGCGTCCGCGAACTCCCCGTAAATCCGGCCGTCTTCTTCTTCCGCGGCAATAGCGATCGCCAGAATCTCCTTTTCCGTCAAATCCTTGAACTTTTTCAGCATCGCTCTCCGTCCTCGCACTTCCGTGCCGAAGAAGAATCGCACAAACCGAGCAGGGAAGTCATCTTCAGTCCCGGATTCGGAGCAAGTTGATTCTCACTAGGCGCATCCTTCTCGATGGGTGGTGCCTCGCGGCGGAGTCAGGGAGGTTTCTTCTGGGGCGTCACGATCAATCAACAATTTCCACGGAGGCTGGCCCGGCGCATACCTTGCGCTTCTACAGGTCCTGTGTTAGATAGGTAGGAGGCGGAGGTATGCTATGCCAGAGAAATCCGATCTCCCGCAAGGCACCCTGGACTTGTTGATTCTGAAAGTGGTCGCGCTCGGCCCGGTGCATGGGTACGCCATCGCGCAACGTCTGGAACAGGTGTCGCGCGGTGTGGTCCAGGTTCCGCAAGGCTCGCTTTATCCGGCCTTGCACCGGCTCGAAAACCGGGGCCTTCTTGCGGCGGATTGGGAGGAAACGGAGAGCGGGCGCGAGGCAAAGTTCTATCGCCTGACGCGCAAAGGACGGACGCAACTCGAAACGGAAGCCGCGAGCTGGCAGCGATTGATTGAAGCCATCGGGCTCGTCCTCAAAATGTCTGAGGGAGGTGCGAAATGACGTGGTGGCAGCGCCTGTGGCACCGGACGAGGATGGAAGAACAACTCGAAAAGGAACTGCGCTTCCATCTTGACCAGCACGCGAGCGAACTCATCGCGCAAGGCCAAGCTCCAAACGAAGCGCGACGGCAAGCCCGCCTTGCTCTTGGCGGTCCAGAACAGGTCAAGGAGAAGTGCCGCGACGCGCGGGGCACACGCTGGCTGGAAGATTTGTTGCAGGACACACGCTATGCTCTTCGCACATTCCGGCAAAAGCCCGGATTCACGGCGATTGCGCTCCTGTTACTGGCACTAGGCATCGGGGCCACAACCGTCATGTTCGCGGTAGTCAACAGTGTTCTGCTAAGGCCGCTGTCTTACCCGGAATCCGACAGACTGGTCACCTTACGCGTATTCACGGAACAGATTGGCGAGCTTTGGGGCTTTTCCAATCTCGATTTCGGCGACGCCAAAGGCCAGAGCCTAACGCTGGCCTTGGCGGCGTGGACTTATGGCGGGGGCACCATCAGTGAACCCGGAGAACCTGAGTACGTGAACGGGCGGCAGATCTCCGCGGAGTTATTCTCCACGCTTCGAATCTCTCCCGTAAAAGGCCGCGCATTTCGGCCCGATGAAGACCGGCCGGGCGCAGCGCCTGTCGCGATTATCAGCTATGGATTATGGCAGCGCGACTTTGGCGGCGAACCCAGCGCCATCGGCAAGTCACTCGTTTATGACGGCAAACCATATATCGTGGTCGGCATTGCGCCCGCCGGCTTCCAGTTGGATGGAGAGGCGGATGTGTTCACACCGCTGGAGCTAAGGCAAAACACTGACCCGCGAATGCAGAATCGCAGGGCACGTTTCCTGCGCGTCATGGGACGTCTGCAGCCCGGGTTTGGATTGGCCGAGGGCCGGGCTGAGCTCGCGCTGATTGCGCGGAACCTGGCTAAGGAATATCCGGAGTCGAATACCGGGCTCGGCATGATCGCCTACCCGCTGCAAAAGGAGTTGGTCGGAGATATCGGCTCGACGCTCTGGCTGCTCCTGTGCGCGGTGGGCCTGGTGCTGCTCATCGCCTGCGTGAATATAGCAAGTCTCCTGCTGGCCCGCGCGGCTTCACGCGAGCGGGAGCTTGCCATGCGTGTAGCACTGGGAGCTGGGCGCAGCCGCCTGGCGCGTCAATGTCTATCGGAAAGCGCAATCTTAGGCCTTGGCGGAGGCGGGCTCGGCGTGGTACTCGCATTCGTCAGCATTCACCCATTTGTTGCGTTTTGGCCAGGCAGCTTGCCGCGTGCGGAAGAGGTCCATCTGGACTGGCGCGTACTTGTTTTCGCCGTGGGTGCCTCGCTTTTGAGCGGCCTTCTTTTCGGACTGGCTCCGGCTCTGCGGGTTCCCGTGCGCGGCGTGGAACAAATGCTCCGCGCCAGCGCGCGAAGCATTGCCGGAAGCTCGCGCCGCTTGCATAGCGCATTTGTAATCTCTGAGATCGCTCTCGCCGTGGTGCTGCTGGTCTCGGCCGGAATGCTTGGGCAGACGTTGCTCGCACTCTCATCCCTCGATCCCGGTTTCAACGTGCACGACGTAATGGCCGCGCGCTTCGCGCTTTCTCCTGCCACGCTTGGGAATCCCGAGCAGGTCCGCGAGGCCTGGCAGTACGTACTCGATCGTGCCCGGCGCGTCCCGGGCGTTGACTCAGTCACGTTGGCCGACATTATCCCCATGCGCGAAGGAGAAAACTCCCTCCCTTACTGGACCACCGCCACGCCCCCGCCAACGAACCACGAGCCCGTCGCGCTGGCGTCCTGCGTATCGCCGGACTACCTGAAAGTGATGGGCATTCCGCTGCGCCAGGGTCGTTTCTTTAATGAACACGATCGCATCGGTAGCGAACCGGTGGTCGTGATTGACGACAATCTCGCCCAGCATGCTTTCGGCACGAAAGACGCAGTTGGCAAGCGCATCTGGATTCCCGCCATGAGTCCCAGCCCCATTCTGATAGTGGGCATAGTTGGCCATGTTCGCCATTGGGGCCTGGCCGCCGACGATCAATCGCGAGTGCGCGATCAAATGTACTACCCCTTTGCTCAGGTGCCCTCCCCGTTGCTGCATTTCTTTTCGTCAGTCATGTCGATTGCCGCGCGAACGACAATTCCACCCTTGAAGGTCGTCGAGCCGTTGGGGCAGCAATTGCGTGGCGCGGCCGGCGATCAAGTCCTGTATGAAATCCGTACCATGGAGCAGCTCGTAAACGCCTCGCTCGCCCGGCAACGCTTCCTTTTGCTCTTGTTCGGCATATTCGCTGGATTAGCTTTGCTGCTGGCGTGTATCGGCATTTATGGTGTGCTGGCGTACTTGACGGGCCAGCGCGTGCCGGAATTCGGCGTCCGCATGGCGCTTGGGGCTAGCGCCCGCGATGTCATGCGCCTCGTGCTCCGGCAGAGCCTCGGAATGATTTTCGCCGGCGTTGGTGTGGGCATATTTGCTGCATTGGCAGCAGGACGTCTGTTGGTGCACCTGGTTGAGGGCATGCGGCCCACCGAGCCATCGACTTTCGCCATCATGATTCCCATCCTGGTCGCAGCTGCGCTGTTCGCGAGTTTTCTACCGGCGCGTCGCGCGGGCCGGATAGACCCCATGCGCGCGCTACGCCAAGAGTAGCGCAGCGGCCGATTCTGCCTGTGTCGCCGCGCAGCCGGAAACTATCTCAACGCCTTGTGGCCCTTCCTCGGAAGCGAGGACTGGTGATGAAGGAGCATCCACGCCAGTTTTTGGAACTTTGGTTCGCCCCAAAGCCAACAACGATCCAACATGGGAACCCGAAAGCGCCCGCAAAGCTCCTCATTCGTCGTTCACTCTAGCTTGGCATACTCTCTCTTAGCTTGTTTGAGGACGGGGACGCCGGATTATGGCTGGGGGAGATCCAGCAGCACTACATCCGCGCGCTCCTGCACTCGTTCGAGAACAACTTCGCGGCCGTCTGGGGAGATGTCGAAGTCGCGAATGTCAAAGTCGGGAGTGAGGTTGGTCAACTGCCGCTCGGCGCCCGTCTCCAAGTCGACGAGCCAGAGATTCTTATGTTGGATCTCTCCTCGCAGGAACACGAGTGCCCGTCCTCCAGGCAAGAACGCCAGGTGTCGAGCCCCCCGAGTCAGCGTCAAGGCCGGCAGGGGATGCTGCGCGGCCTCTGCCGTGACGGCTTTCACAGAAAACGTAGTGCCGATGTCCGGTCCCGAGTAGAGAACGAAGCGGCCGTCGGGCGCCCACGCGGGATCGACCGAGTACTCCTGGACAAAAAGAGCGGGGGAGCGACCGTCGACTGGCACGCGGAAAAGGTGTGGGACGCCGTGATCGTCCGCCGCCGAGATGATCGATTGGCCGTCGGGCGCCCATGCTGGAGCGCCCTGCAGGTCGAGCACATCGGTCACAATCCGCGCGTTCGTGCCGTCGGCCTGCATCACGTACAAGAACGTCTGCCCGTGTTGCCGGACCGAGAATGCGACATACTTTCCATCGCGGGAGATTGCCGGGCCGCCAAAGACTCGCGCTCCCGGACCACTCCACAACTCCGTGTCCGTTCCGTTGGCGGCCTTCCAAATACTCTCGCTCGTGCCGGTCGCAGAAACATACAGAAGATAATTTGGACCCAGTCGTGGGGAGAACCCTATGTTGCTCGTTAGCGGGATTCGAGCAGCCGCCAGCACCGCAGCGGGCGAATCGGCCAACCGCAAGTGCCAGAGTGTTCTCTTCGGACTTGCGAGTGCGACAACCAGCCGCCCGCCGTCAGCGCTGGACGCCAGTGACGTATACCGGTCAAGGCTAGAGCTCAGCCGGTGAGGAATGCGGCGCTCGACGTCCATGCTATAAAGCCAAGGCCCCGAACCATCGGGATCGCTAGCGAGGTACATCAGCGTCCGCCGATCCAATAGGACCGGATGACTCACGCGCCCATGGTGCGACGTGATGCGTTCGGGGGTCCCGCCGGCTGGAGTAATGCGCCAGATGTCCAATTTGTCTGGCAGGGAACCCTGGACGAAGTAGATGAACGCCGCGTCGGGCGCCCACAACGGAAAGTGAGAGTGGAGTCCGGCAGGCGCCGTGAAAATCGGCCGGCTATCTGCTCGCAGGCCGCCGTCTGACACGAACAGCGGGTCTCCGGGTCCGGGTGTATGGTACGCGAGCCGGGAGCCGTCGCGCGACCAGTCAAACTCGGCCACGCCCTCTAGGTATGGCCTCGGCTGTCCGCCCAGCGTTGGCACTGCCCAGACGCTGATGTCGCCGCCGCTCGAGCCGCCTTGCCTGCGAACCCAAAACGTGACGAAAGAGCTATCCGGCGAGAACCCCAGGGTGCGGACCGATGGATTGACGAGTTCCGGCGCGCTCCCCCGGGTCAAGTTGTGGAACAGTCCCGAACCGACCTGCGTAACCC
Source organism: Candidatus Acidiferrales bacterium (assembly GCA_035603095.1). GTDB lineage: Bacteria > Acidobacteriota > Terriglobia > Acidiferrales > UBA7541 > Acidiferrum. The sequence continues at coordinate 1,267 of DATNLB010000519.1, read as the reverse complement.
AGACGTCCATCTGTCCGTCCCGGTCCGACAGAAACGCCACGAAATGACCGTCGCGTGACACCGCCGCGGCCTGCTCCACTCCATCGAATTCCGTGACGGTCTGAAATCGTGCGTCAGCGATGGGGCTTCGCCAGAAGTACTCCGTCCTCTGCAGCCACAGGCTTGCGCCAATCGCGAGAGCGGCCCCCGCCGCCAGCGGTAAGACGACTGTCCATCTGGTTAGAGAGGTCCATCTCGCCGCGCGCGGCGGAAGGGCGGGGGGATTGGGCGAGGGGAGATTGTTCCCGTTCTCCTGCGCTGCTGGAAGATTCCGACTGTGCGCCCACGCGTCCAACTCCGCCCGAAACGCGTAGACCGACCCCATCCTGTCATGCAGGTGCCGGTGAACGGGCATCCCCTCCCGCTTCTCCCAGCGCTGGACGGTCGTTACGTCACGGTTGAGGTATGCCGCGATTTCCTTCCACGAATCCAGCCGGTCTTCGGGCGTTCTCACGGATGGCGGTGCGCCAGGGAATGGTTCGCTCATCGCGCTCTCCTGATTGGTCCGCGATTGTCGCGAGCCCGGGGAACCCGATTGTAACGTCCGCGGCCGGAGACGGCAAGACACGGCATTCGACGGCAAGTTGAGGAATGGCTGCAATTCTGCGCATTGCCGTTTGACGGTACCCGCCGACGTGTCCCATCGTTAGCCGGGCATTAGTGAATCCACAAGCGACTGTCTGTCGCTGTGGCCCGGTTTGGCCAGTGATCCGAGCGTGACGGCAGCGGGTGGATTCCAGATGGTTTGCAGCACCACAACCCAGTGCGGAAGATTACCAGAAAGGACAATTAGCATGACACCGAGGAAATTTATCAAGCCCGCGGCAGCGGTCGCAGCGTTTGCCGCGATCCTATTTGCGGGAATGTTGAGCAGTTCCCCGCGCGTAAAAGCTACTGACGATGATGAAGACCGCGACGAATCAAGGATTCATCGGGGATTAGAGATAGCACCCGTCCCGCTGAATCTGGAGGGGAAAAACCGGGCTCTCGTCGGACTGGGCAGCTATATCGTCAACGCACACGTCCCCTGCAATGAGTGCCACGGCGCTGGCCCTGCGCTCACTCAATTCCTGCCGGGCAGCAATCCGTACTTTGTTGGCCAGACGGCGGTAATCAATCCGGCGACCTACTTTGGTGGCGGTAGAGATTTTGGCGCAATAGCACCAGGCGCCGCGCACATTATCTCCCGCAACCTGACACCAGATAAGACCGGACTGCCCGTAGGAGG
>DATNLB010000184.1:0-8562 GCA_035603095.1 Candidatus Acidiferrales bacterium | reverse complement strand
ATCACGCGAAGGAGGGGCAGAGGAATATGGTGAATGCCCAGCGACTCAAGCGCGCTCGAAAAGGACCCTGTGAAGAAATCAAAATACTTGAAGACCCCGAGGATCCCAAAATTCAACACGAGTGAGAAGATAAGCCACTTTTTGCGGTGCGAGTCCGTGCGGCTGGGGGTAATTTTCTGGGCGATCAGAAAATCCATCGTGGTACTGCCGATCATGAGTGCAAGGAAGCGCCAGTCCCACCAGCCGTAGAAAAAGTAGCTCGCCAGAAGGAGGAAAATGTTTTGCGCGCGATGACTCAGGCGCCAATACACCCCTACCACGGGAACCAGGAAGAAGAAATACGCTGGAGAGTCAAAGAGCATAGGGCCAAATCAACGTTCTCGTTTCAGTCTCGCACCGGGTCGGACTGAGCATATTTAAAGGGGCATGGCCGGGACAATCCATCGAATCAGGGCATTGGAGTTAGGGGAATCTCTGAGTTTCGAAGTGGGATATACCTGCTGACTAGACTAATGCTGGATCGGTTTCTGGGAAATCCTGGACGGGAACAGAGCGGCCACTTTGTTAACGAGGAGTCCGCTATTGATTCGGACATGACGGCTTGGGCATTCCTAGAATGGAATTTGAGGAGAGTGGAGAATTCTCACGTGGTGCAGGATTCCGAGCGCGACCGCGAAACCCACAATTTCTCCCAATGAGCTGAAGCTGCTTGTTGCGACAAGTCAAGGTTCGCCAGATTGTCAGGCACTCATCTCTGCGTCCGCGGTGCTCGTGATGTGCCAAAAGGAATCGCGCCCGTCTTGTTAAGGCATGTACGTTCAGCTTTTTAGGGTCTTGACCGGATTGTGAGGAGGTTGGGTGTCAGCTAGCTTACTGCCCTGGGCGATTTCCTTCTGCTACGTCGCTGCGGTTGAAAGACGACAAGAGCGTTCGAGGGAACCCCGGGCCAACGCCGTGGCAGGGTCCTCCGAATCTTGGGACTCTTACGGCGGTAGCTTCTCTAGGGAGTCAAGCATGAGTTTACGCCACCTACAGTGGCCATGGTTTGCGATCCTGGCCAGAACCGGCAGAGAAAAGTCGACGACGCTGCTTCTGGAGAACTTGGGCTACCAGTGCTTTTTGCCCGTTAGCAAGTCCAGGAGGCAGTGGTCTGACCGTGTAAAGGAGCTGGAGGTGCCGTTGTTTCCTGGTTACTTGTTTTGCAGGATGAATCCGCACAATCGCCTGCCCGTGCTCCAGACTCCAGGTGTTATCCAGATCGTGGGAGTTGGCAAGAGCCCGATTCCAGTAGAGGAAGAGGAAATCGCAGCCATCCAGCGCGCAGAGAAAAGCGGTCTATCAGTAATGCCGTGGCCCTACCTGAAAGTCGGCCACGTCGCGCGAATCGAAGACGGCCCTCTGTCCGGTTTGACCGGAATCGTCGTAAAGATCAAGTCGGGATTGAAACTCGTTCTATCCGTTACACTTCTGCAACGATCCGTGGCCGTTGAAGTGGATCGCCATTGGCTGAGCGTACAGCCGAACGGAGTTCCAAGTGCATTTAAGGATGCCCCGGACTCCGCGACTCCTGTTGATGCGGCCCATTTATCCGGAGCGCAAGGTTTCCCGAAGCTGATTGAGGCGGACTGATCGTGCTGGAAAAACCTATCATGCGAGAGAGGGAGGCACCGGTGCTTCACAAAAATATAGCGCGTGCTAGTTTCCTGGTTTATCTGACAATCCTGGGAACTGTCGCGGCACGAGCTCAGGAGGCAGCCCCCACAATTCTTCCCGTTCCACAAGCCATTACCGCGGGCGGAAGCGGGGACGACGCTGAACACAGACAAACACCTGTGCTGCAGCACCGCAAAAGCCGGTATCAATTGCATTCATCGGATGTTCTGGAACTGAGTTTTCCTTTCACACCGGAGTTCAATCAGGCTGTGACCATCCAGCCTGACGGATATATCACCCTTCGCGGCGTGGAAAGCATCAAGGTGGATGGAAAGACGATACCGGAACTGGTTGATTTGCTGCGGGGCACCTACGCCAAGATTCTGCACGACCCAGTAATCAACGTGGAGCTGAAGGATTTTGAGAAACCGTATTTCATCGTGGGCGGTGAAGTGGGACACCCTGGAAAATTCGATTTGCGCGGAGATACGAGCGTCGCACAAGCGGTGGCCATTGCGGGCGGCTTGAATGCTTCCGCGAAACATTCACAGATCTTGGTGTTCCACCGCGTGCCGGACGGCTGGATGCAAGTAAAAAAGGTGAACCTGAAGAAGATGCTCAAGGAAGCCAACTTGGATGAGGATGCCCAACTGCAAGCGGGCGATTTCCTGTTCGTGCCAAAAAACACCTTTTCCAAGATCGAGCGATTTATTCCTACGTCGTCAGTCGGCATGTATACCAACCCAATCCTACACTAGCCCGTTTTTGCGGAGCGTGAGGTTTTACGTCATGGTCGAGAGAAACTTGGACGCCAATGCAGCAGAGGGCACGCAATCCTTCAATTTGCGTGGCTTCCTGGAAATCGGTTTTCGGCAGCGCCGGGTGATTATCAACTCATTCCTGGGGATCTTTTCAGTTGCGGTGTTGTTGGCGTTCCTGCTGCCGAAAAAGTACGAAGCACAGATGAAAATTCTGGTGAGACACGAACGTGCAGAGTCGGTGGTGTCGCCAGAACGTGAGTCACCGGTTCAGTGGCGCACCGAGGTGAGCGAGGAAGAACTGCAATCGGAAGCTGAATTGATCAAGTCGAGGGATTTACTCACAAAGGTAGTTGTCGCTTGCGATCTTCAAAATCTTGGCGTGAGCTCCCTCTGGAACAGAACGGGGGACAAGGACGACCAGAGAGTCTCGCGCGCGGTTGTTGCACTGGAGAAGAACCTTACGGTGCAGCCCATCAAACTTACGAATCTGATCAGCGTCGCCTACAAATCCAAAGACCCACAGCTTGCAGCCCGCGTGCTGAACTCCCTAGCCAGCCTGTATCTCGAAAAACATCTGGCCATGCACCGTGCTCCGGGCGAATTCGATTTTTTTCATCAGCAAGCCGAGGAATACCGAAAAGCCCTGGCAAATGCAGAGGCCAAATTGACGGATTTCAGCCGCGAACAGGGAGTGGTTAATCCAGCGCTCGAGAAGGAAATCACCGTGCGCAAGCTCACCGAATTCGAAGCAGAGGCGAAGTCGGCACGGGCGTCCATCGCGGGAACGCGGCAGACTATCCGCACGCTCGAGTCGCAGCTAGCCACGCTGCCCAAGCGTCAGACTACCCAAGTGCGGACGTCAGACAATCCGCAACTCATGGAACGTATGAAATCCAAGCTGCTGGAATTGGAGCTGAAGCGTACCGAGCTCTTGACGAAATTCGAGCCGACTTATCGCCCCGTGCAGGAAGTCGAGCAGCAAATCGCTCAAACGCGCGAAGCCATCGCAACGGCTGAAAAAACACCGCTGCGAGATGAGATTACGGATCGTGATCCGACCTATGAAGCTTTGCGTTCCGAGCTTGCCAAGTCGAAGACGGAACTCGCCGCCGCAGAGGCCCGCGCCGCTGCTACATCTGCTCTCGTGCGTAGTTACCGGACGGAAAGCCAGCAATTGGACCACAAAGAGGGCCTCCAGCAAGGCATGCTCCGCGCCGCCAAGGTTGATGAGGAGAATTACATGCTGTACCTCCGCAAACAGGAGGAAGCGCGGATTTCCGACGCGCTTGACCAGCAGCGCTTTTCCAACGTCGTGGTTGCAGAACCCGCCACAGTGCCCTATGCGGCCCAAGGACGATGGCTGCTCGTCGTGCTTCTCGGCGGACTCATCGCAAGCGTGGCGAGCGTGATGCTGGCTTTGGCGATGGATCGCTGGGATCCATCGTTTCGGACACCGGATGAGGTTGAGTCGTTCTTGGGGACTCCGGTAGTCGCGGCATTTCCGAAGAATGGACGGTAAGAACCATGTTCCTCGATTACTACCGATTACGGGAGCAGCCTTTCGGTGTGACTCCGGACCCGCGCTTCCTTTACTTCTCTCCCGCGCACCGCGAGGCCCTGGCATCACTCTTCTATGGGATCAATGCGGGCCGTGGATTTCTCGCTCTAATTGCCGAGCCGGGGATGGGTAAGACCACGCTGCTGTTCCAGCTTCTCAAGCGGCTGAAGGGCTCCGTCCGGAGCGCCTTCTTATTTCAAACACAGTGCGATTCCCACGAGCTTCTTCGCTATTTGTTGGATGCATTGGGTCTCGATGGCCGCGGAAAAGATCTTGTACAGATGCACGCGCATCTGAACGAATTTCTCTATGCCGAGGCGGTGGCGGGCAGGCGCGTCGCGGTCTTCATCGACGAGGCCCAGAACCTTTCAGACACCGTGCTGGAGACCGTGCGTTTGCTTACCGACTTTGAGGCGGCAGACAGAAAACTGCTCCAGATCGTCCTTGCCGGTCAGCCGGAATTGGCGCACCGGCTGATGCGTCCTGGCTTAGCCCAGTTGCGTCAACGCATTTCCGTTGTGGCAGGCTTGGAGCGTTTGCCGGCTGCAGAGATTTTTCGCTACGTCAATCACAGGCTCCAGGTGGCCGGATACGACGGCCCCGAGTTGTTTACAGCTGCAGCTCTCAAATTTATCGCGGAGCGCAGTGAGGGTATACCGCGGAACATCAACAACATTTGTTTTAACGCCATGTCATTGGGTTGTGCAATGGGGTGTAAGAAAATCGAGGCCCAAGTGGTGCAAGAAGCTCTGCACGATTTGTCCCTGGAATCTCTGATCCAAAAGCCGAAAGCCGCGCCCACCGTCTCGCCAGCACTCCGCGACGTAGCCGGGACGTACAGTTCTTGGATCAAAACCCATATCTTCGGGCGGAGGGCTTATCTGACCGCAGCGGTAGCTGCTTTGTTAGCATGTTTGGCGATCTATGTTGGAACACGCAGCGGCGCAAGCACGACGCACTCCTCCTCCCAGGCAATCCATCTTAGTTCCTCAAGTCCCGAGGTAGCCACCAGCTCGGAATCGCAGTCCGCGCACACAATCTCCGATGCATTGTCCGGCGCCCAATCCCAAGCGCCCGCACAAACCGAACCCCATGCTGACTCTGCCAACTCGTTAACGTATGTCGTTCAGCCGAATGACACATTGCGGGACCTATGCCTGTCGATTGTAGGGAGTTACGATGCCGTGGTGCTAGAAAAGGTCCGGAAGCTCAATCCAGATTTGAAAAATCCCAACCGCATAGAGGCCGGACAGGAAGTTCGCCTTCCTCTGTCGCTTACAGATTGAGCGGAAATCCGCTCGTAACGGATAAGAATTTCGATATCCGAAATCGGAGCAGCCAGCATTCATGAGCAGAAATTTTGAACTTCTTCAACAAGCGAGCAGCGTGCAAGGGCTGTTCGAAACAGCTGACAATCCGGCGGGCCCGGCGGGCCCGGTGGGCACGGCAGAATGCGAACCGCGTCCTACGTGGAGCGAGAAGCCTGAGTTGTTCAAAACGGCTGACAATCCGGCGGGCCTGGTGGGCACGGCAGAATGCGAACCGCTTCCTGCGTGGAGCGAGAAACCTGAGCTGTTCGAAACGGCTGACAATCCGGTGGGCCTGGTGGGCACGGCAGAATGCGAACCGCGTCCTACGTGGAGCGAGAAGCCTGAGCTGTTCGAAACGGCCGAGAATCCCGCGGGCCTGGTGGGCACGGCAGAGTGCGAACCGCTTCCTACGTGGAGCGAGAAACCTGGGCTGTTCGAAACGGCCGAGAATCCCGCGGGCCCGGTAGGCACGGCAGAATGCGAACCGCGCCCTACGTGGAGCGAGAAGCCTGAGCAGAAAGCGGTGAAGAGCGAGGCTTTGCCAATTCATCTGGCTGACCTAATTCGACAAAAGGCCAGAAGTTGGGGGCAGCAAGTACAGAAGCAGACCGATGGGCGCCGGACCGATCTGGAAGCCATTTCCCGCGAGGAAGAAATCAAGCTGGTCCACCGCATCTTCCCGGGGGGAGGGCAGCGTTCGCCGCAGATTGTCCTGTTTTCCGGAGTGGAGAGCGATGCGGGGTGTGCTTCGATTTGTGTCCGCACGGCTATGATCCTGGCTGCTCGAGGCGATGGATCTGTCTGCGTGGTTGATGCAAACCTCCGATCGCCGTGCCTGCATCACTATTTCGGCATCGACAACTCCAGAGGACTCTCCGAGGCTGTCCTTGAACCCCTCCCGATACAAGACTTTGCCCAGAAGCATGCGGAGGCAAATCTCTGGATCCTGCCGGGCGGTTCTGCCGCCGGACAGCTGAGTTTCCCAGGAGTTTACGACCGCCTGAGTTCAAGGATGACGGAACTGCGCGGCCAATTTAAGTATGTCGTCATCCACTCGTCGCCCCTCGATCTGGATAGTGCTTCGATTCTACTCAGCAGTTGGACGGACGGTGTGGTCATGGTGGTGGAAGCAGACACCACGCGACGCGAGACAGCGCGGCGGATGAAGCAAAACCTCGATGCTGCGAATGTGAGCGTCCTGGGAGTAGTGCTGAACAACCGCACCTTCTCCATACCAGAGGCCCTCTATCGCAGACTTTAGAAAACTATCCCAGTGAGAGCGCGGGAGACGCGCGGCCGTGGACGCGCTCGTCGTACAAGCTTCTTGCAATTCACCACTTAGAATTTTCGTCCCCCGGCGGCTCCAGCGTCCGCTGAGGAACCGCGGAACCATTTCGAGGATTCCAGCAAAGCAACCGCTTTTCTCTACTTCACAAAATCATTGGAGATCAAATGGCACAACAACAAACATGGCAATTTCCGAGCCACATAGCGGTAATGGCAGAAGAGTCGGAGAATAATCTCTATTTCGCTTGCAAGCGAGGAATGGACGTCACCCTGGCGTGCCTGCTGCTGATCCTCCTATCACCTTTGCTGCTCCTCATCGCCATCCTGATCAAGCTGGATTCACCAGGTCCGGTCATTTTCAGCCAGGAACGCGTCGGGTCTCAACGCCAGTGGCTGGGGAGCACGTCTCTCTGGGTTATTCGGAATTTTCGCATGTTGAAGTTCCGGTCCATGTATCAGAACGCAGACCCCGCTGTGCACGAGGCCTACATTCGGGATTTCGTCGAAGGACGAGCACGCCCTTCCGAAGAGAGCGACGGAAAGTTCAAGTTGACCAATGACCCTCGCGTCACACGGGTCGGGCGCATTCTCCGGAAGTTCAGCCTGGATGAGCTGCTGCAACTGGTGAATGTCTTGAAAGGCGACATGAGCCTGGTCGGGCCACGTCCCGTTCCGCCTTACGAAGTTGCTGGCTATCGAAGCGGCCACCACAAGCGACTGGCAGCTCTGCCGGGCATCACGGGTATTTGGCAGGTGAAGGGGCGCTGCCGGGTCACATTCGAAGAAATGATTCGCATGGATATTGAATACGTTCGCGACGCGTCCCTGTTGCTCGATCTCAAAATCCTGTTTCTTACCATCCCAGCAGTCATATCAAGGAGAGGTGCCGAATGAACACCACAATCCTTTCACTTGGAGTGAAGGAAGGTCCCCCGAGCGCGAAACCCGTGGGTATCGCGGTCGTAGGCTGTGGCTACTGGGGAATGAACTACGTTCGAATCTTCAACGAGATGACCGATGCGCGCGTGGTTGCGGTTTGCGATCAAAGTTCCGACCGCTTGAAGGAAGTGGCGCGGCGATTCCCAGGCCTGTACCTGACCACGCAGATTAATGATGTGATATCGCAGCCGGGCGTAGACGCCGTCGTGGTTTGCACGGAAGCGACGACGCATTACAACGTCACACGCGACCTATTGCTGGGTGGGAAACACGTCCTGGTCGAAAAACCGCTGACCACAACCTCGGCCGATGCCGAGAAACTCATTGCCCTGGCAGAGTCCAACTCGGCGATTCTGATGGTGGGCCACACGTTTGTTTTCAATGCGGGCGTCCAGAAAGTCAAGGAGTACATCCAGAAGGGCGATGGCCGCGTCTATTACTTGTACGCCCGCAGAACCAACCTGGGTCCCATCCGCCGCGATGTGAATGCCGTCTGGGACCTGGCTCCGCATGACATCGCCATTTTCAATTACCTTCTCGACAGCTCGCCGGAGTGGGTCAGCGCGGTAAGCGGCAAAGTATTGCGGAACTGCCGCGACGACGTGGGATTCATTTCACTCGGTTATCCGGGAAATATTCTCGCTCACGTTCACGTTAGCTGGGCCGATCCTGACAAAGCGCGGGAAGTCGTGGTGGTCAAGAGCGACAGGCGCATCGTCTTCAATGACCTGAACGGGCTCGAGCAAGTGAGGGTGTTCGAGAAGGGTGTAAGTCTTGTGGAGCAAGAGCCGCTCAACTATGGCGAATTTCGCTTCCAGATTCGCGATGGCGACATCATCAGCCCTCGTATCGAAGCGGTCGAACCACTCAAGCACCAATGCCGCCATTTCCTGGAAAGCGTCCGGACTGGGAAGCGCCCGGTTAGCAGCGGAGTCGAGGGACGGGATGTTGTGCGGGTTCTCGAGGCCGTGAATCGATCCATTGAATGCAAAGGACTACAAGTGGAGGTGGAAAGCAAAGGTGATCATGTCTACGCAAATGTCGATGCAAGCAA
>DATNLB010000285.1:0-2688 GCA_035603095.1 Candidatus Acidiferrales bacterium | reverse complement strand
GCCCATCCCACTGGCCGCCTGCTGCTCAGGCGCGATCCCATCGATTACGACATGGAAAAGGTGCTGGATGCCTGTGCCAAGCACGGCGTCGCCATGGAGTGCAATTCCTATCCTGACCGCCTCGACTTAAAAGACGTCTATCTCCGCATGTGCAAGGAGCGCGGCGTCAAGGTGGTGATCTCGACCGACTCCCACAACGCTGCCAACCTCTCTTTTATTCGTCACGGCGTCACCATGGCCCGTCGTGGCTGGCTGGAGAAAAAGGACGTCATCAATACCCTGCCCACCGCTGAGTTCCTGGCCGCGCTACGCCCGAAGTCAGGCTCTCCCGCGCGGATTGCAGGAAAAAAGCACGCTGCGAGACGCGGCTGAGACGGCACCGGCGTTCACTCCCGCAATGGAGCTTGCCCATCCTTCACGAATGTGCACCGCGTGCCGGCGTGGGTTGCTTGACTTAGGTTATGGGGAGTGATGTTTGCTTACGCGGCCTGCAACGGTATAATTCCCCGGTCCCGCTGAAAAGAGTTAGAGGCCCCTCATGCATCGGCGAACCCCCTTCCTCGCGGTTGTTATTCTTGTCATCCCTATGTTGGGTGCTTGCGGCGGCGCTACGCATGTCACACCGCCCGGTCCCCTTTTTACGACCACACCCGGAACCCAGGCGGCGGAAGGTGTCGCTTACACGTACCAGATTGCAGCGACCGACCCGGGAGGAACCGCGGTCAGCTTTGCGCTAACCACTGCTCCCGCCGGCGCGGCATTGAGTGGCAACACGATTACCTGGACGCCTACGACTGGCCAATCGCGGATCGCGAACAAATTCCAAGTTACTGCAACTGCCGCTGCGGGCGACGTGAGCACGCAGTCGTGGGCCGTTACACCCAGTGGCACCGTTCATTTGAGCTGGATCGACACTTATTGGAATGCCAGCGGCCCCCTTACTGTTCCGTTCGACTGGACGCAGAACGTTGGAGCAGCTGCTGGGGTGGCCGCACTCGTTCCGCAAGCAGATGGCTCGCTTCTGGTGCTAAAAGGGTCCGGCAATGCTGACGGCACTTTCAGCATCCCGAACGTGCCCGGAGGCTTCTATTGGCTGCGCATGGCGCCGCTGGCGACCTACTGGACGAGCAGCAGCACGTTTGATTTTGGCCACGATCTGATTGGTTCTCCCCTGCGCGCCACGACCGGGGTCCAGAACACCATCTTCAATATCAGTGCTTCAGGACTCGATCCATTGCTGACGGAGGATTGGTTCGGGTTCCTAACCGACCAGCAGATGCTTGATATTGAATTCCCTCGGAATGTCCCCGCGGGCTCGACCACCGTTGACGTGTCGACAAACGTCAGTTCGAATATCGATCTTTCGCAGGCCACCACCGGGTTTCTGATGCAATTTGAGCCGGTGTCCCTGGGTTCTATGAACGGGCTCGCGTTAGGACCTGAGCTCACGCTGGCCAATCTTTCCGTGCAGAATGGGGCAACAAATTTCATTACGGGAGCGCTCAAAGCCTCCCCAACGTCTTCCTTTGCACTGTCCGTTAACGGATCATCGTGGGCGCCTTTGTTCAATAACGCCGGACCCGCCACCGCCAACCCCATTGGGTCTGTTTTGACCGTTTCCGCGCAACCCTTTGCAACCGGCCGAATTGCCTCCGGAATGAATTCTTTCTTGGGGCCAAACTTGCCCTTGTTCACATCGGCGTCGCAGGGCATCGCCTTTGGTTCGCCGAGCGCAGCAGTGACCAGTTGCGCCAATTCCTCCGACACGCTATTTACATTGCCCGTAGCTTCTCAGCCACCGATCTTCACCGACCAGAATTTCGGCACGCTTCTGTACGGTGATCCGTTTCCTTCTGCCTGGCTGCGGATTTTTTCGTTTTGCCAAAAATCTTCGCTTCAGATCCCGGTTCCCAGCTCCGGTGCCACCGTTCCGTTCCTCATCGTGGACGGAGAGAGCACCGCCCTGCCAACCGGGCCTGTGGCGCCGTTGGTTTCCGCGGTGCGGAATCCGACGATCAACGGCGTCAGCCTCTCTGTGCCGAGGACAATCAATAGCACAGCGATCAGTTTGAGTTGGTCTCCGCCAAGCACCGGGACGCCGACCAGCTATTCGGTGCAACTCTTCGTGCTCGGAACACAGCCGGATGGGAGTATGCTTTATTTCCCTTCCCAAAAGTTCAGCACCGCCAAGACGTCCATGACACCGCCCGTGACGCTGCCGGCAGGCCGGGTTTTTGTCCTGCTGGTGACTGCGCAAGTCGATGGGCTGGCGAATGTAGAGACTAGCCCGAATCGCTCCGGACTTCCCATCGCGTTCGCGAGCTTTGTCTCCGCTCCAGTGACCGTAGGTCCGCCTGGTGTTGGACTGGTCACCCACGGCGATGCCGCTTTTGCCGAACGGATACTCACTCCCCAACCGATTAGCGAGCCACCTCCTATTTGGCACATGGAAGTTCAGCGCCCCCAGTAGCCGCTGAGGACGCAGCTCGACTCGGTTATCGGGAACCTTTCGTTCCGGACGCTCGTATATAGTGTTAGGACGCCATCTTACGGAGGGTATTAGAGATGAACCCACTTCCCCACCGCTCGGCCCGTATTAGGCTGGGAATTACCAGCATAGCCCTTTTGGCCGCTTCCGCAGTCGCGGCCCGCGCCGAAGACGTCACCAAGTCTTTTGCCGTGTCTGGA
>DATNLB010000396.1:0-3473 GCA_035603095.1 Candidatus Acidiferrales bacterium | reverse complement strand
TACGCGGAGCCAATCTCCATCTTGATCTGCTCGGCCGTGCGTTCGCCGACGAGGAGGTTGTACTTGCGCTTCAGATACTGCATGACCGCTTCGTCCATCTCGTTGCCCGCCACGCGCACGGACCGTGAATAGACAATGCCGCTCATGGAGATGACCGCGATGTCCGTGGTGCCGCCGCCGATGTCCACCACCATGTTGCCGGAGGGCTCTTCAATCGGCAGCCCGGCGCCAATCGCCGCGGCCATGGCCTGCTCGACGAGAAACACTTCGCTGGCGCGCGCGCGATAGGCAGAGTCCTGCACGGCGCGTTTTTCCACCGGGGTGATTTCGCTCGGCACGCCGATGACGATTCGCGGATGCACCAGCACGCGCCGGTTGTGCGCCTTCTGAATGAAATAGGTCAGCATCTTTTCGGTGACCTTGAAATCGGCGATGACCCCGTCTTTCATCGGCTTGATGGCCACGACGTTACCCGGCGTGCGCCCGAGCATCTCTTTTGCTTCGCGGCCCACGGCCACGACTTCTCCTGTGGCCTTGTTGATGGCCACAATCGAGGGCTCATTCACCACAATGCCTTTGCCGTGCGCAAACACCAGTGTGTTCGCGGTGCCCAGATCGATGGCGAGGTCGGAAGAAAACAGACTGAACACCGACCTCATGTTGTAACCGTTCTTATTCATCCCTACATCCCCCTGCGGAGAAAGACTCTCCGCGGTCCGGCCGGCAATAGCGCTGGCCTCACCGCGGCCAGCTCCACCAGCTATTGTCTCCGGACACCACGACCAGCGCAAAGGCGCTTGGGTCTTTCTTCGGAGCTCTTACTTCGGAACCACGATGGAAACTTGTTTCATCGCCGTCCCTCCCCGGCGATTCGATCCGATAATCGAAATTGTATGCTGGCCCGGAGCAAGCTGCTCGGTGAAGTGCCGGAAATTGCCATCTGGCGCGATGTTCGGCACGGATTGGCCGTTCACAATTAAAGCCGCGCCGGGTTCCGTCCGGCCCACAATCTCCGCCGAATGTCCAACTACTTGCGTGCTGGTTATCTCAAGAACCATTTCCTGCGACTTGCCCTGCGCGACGAGCGTAAATTTGAAAATGGCGCTGACTTCGCTGGTCTGTTTCTTTCCATCTGTCGCCGTGACGTTCCAGAAGTAGTCGCCGGGATCGAGCCCGGTGATCTCCACGGCCGTTCCGCTGACCTTTGGTACTTCCTTCACGGTCTTCGTAAACATCGCGGTGGTGCTGACCCGCAGGGTATAGGATACGGCATCCTGAACGGGCTTCCATTCGAATCGAACCGGCGAGGTCTTTGGGTTTTCCACGATGATCGGCGCGAGGTTCAATGGTTCGATGAGATCAGGAGGCGCCAGAACGCTTGATTTCTGAATCGCCCCTCCGCTCGGAATTGTTACCTTCTCGAACGCCGCGAGGTCGATCTTTTCTGCGCCTCGCTGCACCTGCGCACTGCCGCTCGAGACCACGATCTCGCTCGACTTATTCTCGGGGTCCGCCTTCACCGCACCGCGGCTGTTCGAGCCTAGCTGGGCCTTTGTGTCTTCGACCCGGACTTGCGCTTTAGATTCTGCCAATGTCCAGGTGGGCGTTGCCCAATCCACGGTACCGATCGTGATGCCGATGCCCGAACTGCTTGGTCTGTTGCTCTCAGTGGAGTTTTCTTCCACGACGACCAGCGAATCAGGCTTCATCGTGTAGGTCGTGCCATCGGCGAAAGTGATACGTGCGTCTCCATCCGGACCCGTCTTTATTTGATCGCCTTTGTCGAGCGAGGTGCGGAAGTCCGCGTCGACCCATTTGACTGAATCAACTTTTTTGACTTCGACTTTGCCGTCAAGATTGACGAATTTTGCTTTTTTCTGGTCGGTCCCTGCAGGTTCCGCGTCACCATTGCTCACCGCGTTGTTCACGGCGTTAGTGAATTTCTTGTAGACGAAGGAGTACCAATCGGGCTTGGCCAAATACAATCCGCCGAATAGAATCGCCACGCCCAAACAGCTGTACCCCACCACCGTCTTGTAGGTGACCGCCCTCCAATATACCTCGACACGCCGGACCTTTTGCTGGCCTTGCTCGTGCCTTGGGTCGATGGGTGCTTGTGTGGTCATGGGTGCAACTGCTGTGAAAGCTCCAATTTTTCAATCTAACACAGTGGTCTGCGCGTGACTAAATTGCGGAGCGGCGCGTATTCAAATTGCAAATAGCACACCCGCACGAACCGCTCCCCCGGCTCTGGTGGCCCGCTCTTGCCAGTCTACTATTTTATGGCTTGCATCGCTGGAGTGGTGCGAGGGATGCCTAAAGACCGATTCTCAGGAATCCTCGTGACCTGAAGGGGAAAAGACCATTGGAATTGTATTTGAGGCGCGGCCTATATCTCCTATAATCTTAAGTTTGTCTACCGACGCGGGAGAGTCATCGGATGGCTGGAACAAAAGATACAAGCAAACTTGGGTATCGCATCCTTCTCGGGGCCGTCGTCCTGGTCCTGGGGGGCAGCATGCTGCTGTATCTCGTTCCTCAGTCGCCGGTCAGCGGTGAGGTCTCCACGGATACCGTCGCCAAGATCGGAGATGAGTCGGTTAGCGTCCAAGACGTGCGCCAGCAGCTCAGTCAGCTCGAGCAGCGGAATCCGAATATGAAGCCCCTCGAAGCCCTGTACGCCCAGCAGATCCTGAAGCAGCTCATTTTCGAAAAAGAGATTGAATATGAAGCCAAGCGCCTCGGAATTGTCGTGTCCGATCAGGAGCGCGCCGACCGCATTCGCCAGTTCGTTCCGACGGCATTCAATGGCGGCACGTTTGTCGGCATGGACCGCTATTCGGCCGAAGTCCAGGCGCGCTTCCAACTGACCGTGCCTGTGTTCGAAGAGCTGATCCGTCAGGGCTTGCTTGAAGAAAAATTCCGCAAGCTCGTGACCGACGGGATCAGTGTGGGTCCTGCCGAGCTTCAGGATGAGTTCCGCTTCAAGAATGAAAAGGTCAAGCTGGACTACGCACTGATAAAGCCGGAAGACCTGGAAGGCAAGATTTCGCCTGATGAGGCGGAAATCCGCGCCGCCTACGAAAAGAACAAGTCGAAGTACCAGGTGCCCGAACGCCGTGTGGCGCGCTACGCGCTTGTAGACGTAAACCAGATCCGCCAGAACGTGCAAGTCTCCGACGACATGCTCAAGCTGCAATATCAGGCCAACATTCAGCAGTATCAAGTTCCGAACCGCGTGCACGTCGAGCACATTCTTTTTATGACCGTCGGAAAGCCGGACGCCGAAGTCGAGGAGATCAAAAAGAAAGCCGAGGACGTTCTAAAGCAGGTCAAGAAGGGCGGCAAGTTCGAAGACCTGGCGAAGAAGTATTCCGAGGACCCGGGATCGAAGGATAAGGGCGGTGACTTAAGCTGGATCACTCAAGGTCAGACCGTCCCGGAGTTCGAAAAGACTGCCTTCAGCCTCAACC
>DATNLB010000175.1:0-2729 GCA_035603095.1 Candidatus Acidiferrales bacterium | reverse complement strand
TTGAAGTGCGCCATCTTTTCGAAGAGCAGAAAGTCCTCGAAGACCACCGGCCCGCGCGGCCCCACCGTGAGTGAATTCTGATTGTCGCCAACGGGACGGCCTGCGTCCGTCGTCATGATTTTCTTTTTTTCTTCCGCCATGGATCCTCCTCAGTTCGATGCCAGCAGCCCCGCGAAGCGAGCTCCCTGCCATCGCACCTTCAAGCCTAGGCGGCTGCGACCTATACTTCCAATATATAGTTCGGATACGATGGATAGGCATAGCCTATGGAACTTCACCAGCTTCGTTACTTCTGTGCGGTGGCGGAAACCGGCTCGTTCAGCCGCGCCGCGGAGCAATCGCACGTTTCCCAGCCTTCTCTCTCCCAGCAGATCCTCAAACTGGAAGACGAACTCGGCGCGCGCCTCTTCGACCGTCTCGGCCGTTCCGTCCGCCTTACCGAGCTTGGCAAGACCTTTCTCCCGCGCGCCCGCGCGGTCCTTCGCGAACTGGAAGCCGCCAAAGGCGACGTCGTCGAAGGCAAAGAGTTCATCGGCGGTCCCACCACCGTAGGAGTTATTCCCACCGTCGCCCCTTACTTCCTTCCTCCGCGCCTTACTGCCTTCTCGCGCAAATTCCCCCAGGTTCGGCTCACCATTGTCGAGGAAATTACGCCTGTCCTTCTCGACCGTCTCCGAGCTGGCGCCATCGACGTCGCCATCCTGGCGCTTCCCATCCGTGGCCACGAATTCGATTCTTTTCCTCTCTTGACCGAGCGGCTCTTCGCTGCGCTCCCCAAAAAACACAAACTCACTTCACGCCGATCTCTTTCTCTCAAAGACCTTCGCGCCGAACCCTTTCTTCTCCTGCGCGACGGCCACTGTTTCCGCGATACCGCTGTTGCCGCCTGCGACCGCGCACGCCTCCATCCGCAGATCGTTTTCGAAAGCGGCCAATTCAGCAGCCTGCTCAGCATGGTAGGCGCGGGCATGGGTGTTTCCATCGTTCCGGAAATGGCCATCGAGAAAAAATCTCCATGCCGCTATGTCCGCATCGCCGATGACCAGGCGGTGCGCACCATCGGCGCCGTCATCCTTCGTGGCCGCTCTCTCACCCGTGCGCACAACGCCTTTCTCTCTCACCTTCGCGCGTCTTCTCCGGGCATACCCTCCTAGGGCACGGCGTTTCTTGCGGTCTTGGCCAGATGATCAGTGGGAGATGGACGCCGCCATGCCTCTGAGGTAAAATCTCTTCAGTCGTTCATCCCGGTGGGGCCGTGGCGCAGTTGGGAGCGCGCCTCGATGGCATCGAGGAGGTCGTGGGTTCGAATCCCATCGGCTCCACCAATCTTGACTTCTGCACCTATTCTCGCAAAGCGAACCTTGATCAGTGTCCTGCTAGTTCTGGGGCTTCTCTATGTCGGCGACTTTCTGTACTTCCGTGTCCGCATGCTTCGCCCGGCTCCTGCCTACCCGCTCGAATCCCTGAAAACTTTGCGTGTCCTTGCCATCCCCGAGAAGAACGGCAAGACGGAATACGAAGTGGACGCTCAGAATCCCGAGCAGACCATTACCTGCGTCCACTCGCTCTTCCCGCACAGCGGTTATTTGCCCTGCTGGTACGTCAAGCCGAGGGTGAACCAGCCCATCCCGATGTGATCGGCTCAGTGTCAATCATTCCCATTCAGTGAGCGTGAGGTTGGGAGGGATTCACTTTTTTTCGGGAAACTTTGGAGGAATCTCCGCATACCCCGGCGCAGCCTGTTTCAAATTCACATCCACTTGAGCGCTGGCATCTCCGATACTCCAGCGAATTCCACCGGCGAGCGAATTCAGGAAAAACTCATTCTTCCAATTCTCCGGCCGGTCGCCCATCGCGGTAAAGAACACACGGCCTTTCCCGTGCATCCGCGCCCACATCACTGGATACGGCGCGCGCTGGTAGCACTCGCCCTTC
Organism: Candidatus Acidiferrales bacterium; assembly: GCA_035603095.1. GTDB lineage: Bacteria > Acidobacteriota > Terriglobia > Acidiferrales > UBA7541 > Acidiferrum. The sequence goes on along the minus strand of DATNLB010000175.1, from coordinate 794 downwards.
ATCCCCTGCGTGTCCAGAGTGAGGATCACGTGGAGATCAGGCGTGAAATCCTTCAACGAATACCACTCTTCGTTAAAACTCACCGGCGAAGTCACGCCTTCCAGCCCAGGAAATTTCGGGTCATTCACGATCAGATTCGCGTCCTGCAGCCGCGGCTCACGCCCGTGTATGATGAACTCGGCGCCAACCATCTTCAGGTAAGGATCTTGCTGCTCTCCATGGGCGATATATCGATTCGCCAGGTCAGGTGTGTCCGGTGGCGTATGAAACGTGTCGCTCGCCGCGTGCACGCCCACAAATCCCATTCCATTCCTTATCGCGTCCAGCAGGGCTTGTTTGCCGGCCGGTGACATCGCCGGCTTGCCGTCCGTTCCCAGAGTCGTGAGATCTCCCGTCGTGAAAAACACCATGCCCGCATAAGAGTGAAACTCTTTGGAATCGAAAATGCGCCCGTCCTTCGTCACGCCGACTTTGAATCCATGCTTGTTCCCCATCTCGGTCACGGCGTCGTCCATGATGCTCGGTTTCCCGTCCACTCTTTTCACCACCGCATGTTCGAATCCCGACGATTTTGTGAACACCAGCACGGACTTATTCGACGCCCCGAGCAGTGGGCCCGAAAGCGCTAGTCCTGCGCCCGTCAAGGTCGCCGTGCGAAGGAACTCTCTCCGGCTTGAAAACTCGTTCATGAAATCCTCCTCAAGAATGCCCCTCAGGATGCTCGCAACCAGGAAAACTTGCAAACACCCGATCCGGCGTCCATCCCAGTTCTCTCATTCCCAATTCCGACGAGT
>DATNLB010000234.1:0-9666 GCA_035603095.1 Candidatus Acidiferrales bacterium | reverse complement strand
GGAGAGCAAAAACGCAATCGGCGACACTGCGTTCTCGTCTCCTTCCTTTCTCAGAATTCGTTTTTACCCGGGATTTCCTCTTTGATATCGAAAACGGGAGGGATTATACGCCCAAATCGCCTGTTTCAACGTTGTTGAGACGATTTCCTCCGGAACGCCTTCATCAGTTTGCGATCCGTACCAGCATTTCCGAAATTGCCCCATTTACGGTCAAGGCTAAGGCTACGCCTTGGTGTGCCTAGTCAAGAAGGCGGAGAACAAATTCATATCTTCGCTGAACCTAATCACGCTTTCAGGGTTGCCAAGCGGCCAGTTTCAACCTCGGCGTTTTGAGGTTTGGCTAAGAGCGCCGCTACAAGTCCACAAGCGGCTGCGAAGGACAACCACAATCCGGGAATGGCGCGGTTCCCCGTGCGATGAATAAGATAGGTGCTGATTGCTGGCGTAAAGCCGCCGAAGACGGCAGTGGCAAGACTATAAGCGAGGGAGAAACCTGAAGTTCGAACGTCAACCGGCATGATCTCCGTCAAGAACACGACCATGGCGCCATTGTAACTGGCGTAGAGAAAGGACAGCCAGAGTTCAACGGTCAAGAGTCTGGAGAATGAAGGCTCGCCAACCAGCCACAGCATTGCCGGATAGGCCGTAACAAGCATCAGGATTGTGAAAACGATCAGTAGTGGCCGGCGGCCAGCCCTGTCGGAGAGCGCTCCCATTATCGGGAGCCAGAAAAGATTGGACGCCCCTACGCAAAGCGTGACGATCAGGCTGTCCTTGCTTGCCAGATGAAGAACGGAATCACCGAAAGTGGGCGTATAGGCAGTGATCATGTAGAAAGAAACCGTAGTCATCGTCACCATCATCATTCCGATGACCACGATCCACGAGTTGGCCGTAAGCGAGCGAAGAATTTCCGGTGCGCTTGGCCTGTGCTTGCGGGCGACGAACTCATCCGTTTCCTGGAGGGAACGCCTCAGCCTGAAAAGGAACGGAATAATCACGCAGCCAAGAAGCAACGGAATGCGCCATCCCCATGCAGTCATTTTCTCCGGTGGGAGTTTGGCATTCAGCGCGACTCCAACCAGCGCCGCGAACATGACCGCGACCTGCTGGCTCCCTGATTGCCAGCTGACATAGAAACCCTTGTGGCCCGGTGTAGCGATCTCCGATAAGTAGACGGAGACGCCACCCAGTTCCATGCCTGCGGAAAATCCTTGAAGCAGCCGGCCGATCAGCACAAACAAAGGGGCCAACAACCCGATTGTGGCGTATCCGGGCATGCAGGCGATGGAAAAGATTCCCACGGACATCAGCGCCAGCGTTAGAAGCAGGCCGGCACGGCGTCCGTGGCGATCAGTGTAGGCGCCGAGCACAATGGCCCCGATGGGCCGCATCAGGAAGCCCGCTCCAAACGTCATCAGCGACAACATCAACGAGACAAATGGGTTGCCGCTCGGGAAGAAGGCTTTGCCGATCGCCGCAGCGTAATACCCAAACACCATGAAGTCGTACATCTCCAGAAAATTCCCGCTGGAGACGCGCACCACCGACCAGACTTTTGCTTTTCGATCTGCGGAGAAGCTCATAGGATTTGTGGGTTCACTGTTGCAGCCTCGGCAACGCCGGAGCATCGCCATTTCGATCGGGCACCTTACCACCCTTAGTGTTACTCGGCGGGTTCGAAGAGTTTGGCTCGCGTTGGTGTTTTCTCTTTCATCTCATCGCGAATCTGCTCCGCCTTCTTCTGGAACTCGGGTTCTTTGCCCTTCTCATAGTTGAAAACAATGCCGACGGCCCCGATCGTCTTGCCGGACTGGTCTTGCATAACCAGTTCCACCTCGAAATGGTCGCCTTTCTTGTTGACCTCAAGATTCGGTTTGCCGGTCTCGATCACTCGCAGATCATCCTCGTCCGCTTTCTTCCCGATGCGTCCAATGTTGGACGCGATGATCACGTTCTCATTCTTCCCCGGAGGCGTGACGTGCATGGCCATAATCACAACCTCTTTATGTTTGGCCAGCGTCTCATCCAGAAGTTTCTGCGCATAAATCTTCTTTGCCTCCTGTCCAGAAGCGCTGAGAGCGCCTCCTGAAATCAAAAACAGCATCACGACGTAGCTCATTTTTCCAAGGCGTCGCATTTCATTCTCCTTTTCTCCAACACAACCGCTAAACCCGCAGGCCATTTCCGCCTACCAGATGAACTTCAGGGCGAACTGCATTTGCCGCGAACTCGTAGCTGTAGGGCCGGCCAGTACTCCCGCGGTGTTTGTGTTCAGCGCGCCGGCGGCAGTGAAGATTTGACGAGCCGCAGGTGGCGGCGGATTAAAGTTCGCATGGTTGAAAATGTTAAAAATCTCCCAGCGGAACTGCACGTTGAAATTCTCTGAGATGCGCGGGATGCGATTGTTTTTATACAGCGAGAAATCGAAATCCTTGAGCCCCGGCCCAATCACAGAATTGCGTCCGGAATCTCCGAGCAAGTTAGCGCATGAGCCCGCGATCGAACCGAACGTCCGGCACCGCGCGGCGATACCAGGGGTCTGTGCCGGCAGCGCAAAACAACCCAGATTTAGATAGCGAAGCCCGCCATTCTTGAAGTTGGAGTTTATCGGATTGCAGCCGGGCATGCGGTCTGGAAAGGCATAGTTATCCGCGGCTTGAAGTCCCAGCGGGTCACCGCCGATGATGGGCGTGAAGGGCAGGCCGCTTGTCAGTGTGAGGATTTCTCCAATCTGCCAGCCCGAGGCTGCCCATTTTGCTGGGCCGTTCCACGAGCCACGGCTGGGAACATTCCAGATCGCGTTGATTACGCCGACGTGCCGCACATCGAAATCAGAAAGTCCCCGGCGCAGTCTCGGATCAAAAAATGGCAGGCTGGATACGGAATTTCCAAACGTGTCGCCAGCGATTCCCGAAGAACTCGTATCAATGCTCTTCGAGAATGTGTAAGAGCCCTGGAGTTGGAACCCGTGACTCAACCGCTTGATGCCCTGCAGTTCCAATCCATGATAAATGGATTCTGCCGACCATGTATTGGCGCTCACCTGCCCGCCGAGATTTGGGAATAGTCGTGCTCCCGATCCAATTACCGTGGGCCAGAGATAACCCTCCTGCGTTTTCGCCACCGGCTGCATATCGTTGATGTCATCGGTATGATCCGGCAGGTGAATTCCGCGCGACCCGACATACGCGGCGGTCACTGTAAAATTCCGAAAGACTTCGCGTTGGATGTTCAATGTCCATTGCTGGACGTAACTGCGATGCGGGTTTTGCTCCACATACCCAAATCGCAGCGTCTTCACGGTCAAATTGGGAAAACCGCCGGTGGGAAAGCAATGAACTCCGGGAGCATTGCAGGCCTGAGTCCCTGAAGTCGGAAAGGTAAAGCTCCCTCCCAACGTAAATGGCGCCGAAAGTAAAGTTAAGAGTTCAAATTCGTAGGGCAAAGGCAGGACATCGTAAATCCCATAAGCTCCGTGAACGGAAGTTTTTCCCTTCCCCGTCGGATCCCACGCAAAGCCCACACGCGGAGAGAAATTCCGCAGCCTCGGATTCGAAAAGTACGGCGACCCCAGCTTTGGCGCCGTATCCGTCAAATTCACCAGCGTGGACAACCGATTCGCAGTCTCTGTTGGTACGGTGGCCATTTCATAGCGAACTCCAAGGTTCAATGTGAGGTTGGGACGGAATTTATAGTCGTCTTGGACATAACCGCCAAAGAGCGTCTGTCGAAGATCCCGCGGACTGATGGCGGTGCCGAGTAACGAAACATAGTTGGTCGGTTGGTTCGTCAGGAAGGACTGCAAACTGCCGAAGGTATAGAACCCGTTGGGACTCGAGCCCCGCGTAAACTGGTTCGACTGAATGCGTTCCGCCGAAAATCCGAATTTTAGAGAATGCTTGTTTCTCGTCCAATACAAATCGTCGTAAAACTGAAACGAATTGTAGTGAAAGCGGTATTCGGAAATCGCTCCGAGCCCGCCCGAGAATTGCGTAACTCCGGACCCCACCGTGATGATCCCGGCATCTTCGCCGGGGTTGAACCCAAAGGCCGTGTTAGATGCCGCTGGATTGATGGCGCTGAGTGTCGTAAAGGCAATCACCACGTTGCGGTTGAATCCAAACCGCGCGCTGTTCAACAGAGTCGGCGAAAGAATGTGCGATTCCTCCAGCGCCAGCGTTTGCCGCCGCGACTGGTTTCCCACGTTCTTGATGTTGTACGCGTCGGGGTTGGCGATCTGACCTCGGTCGAAAACGTAGGTCCCGAATACACTGTCTGACGCTGAAATCCTGTGGTCCACGCGCGTCGTGACGAAGTCCTCGCTGGTCGCCTGTTTCGCCACGAAGTTGTAAATGCCCGTGTCGCCGCTCACCGCGCCATTCGGCAGCGGGAACAGGCAACTGGTTGGCGAACAAGCAAGGAACGGCGCGACCAACGGATCCACTGTGACGGTGCCGCTCACCAGTTGGCCCGCCCGTGCATTCGCGGATGGCACCGTAATCGGGTTGGTTGAGCTCAAGCTCTGGCGCAAGCCTTCATAATCCGCGAAGAAAAACGTATGGTCCTTGATGATCGGCCCGCTCGCTGACCCGCCGAATTGGTTTCGCTTGAAAGGAGGAATGGTCGCCTTATCGAAGAAATTTCGCGCGTCCAGCGCGCTGTTGCGCAAAAACTCGTACGCCGACCCGTGAAAAGAATTCGTTCCGGAGCGCGAAGCGGCGTTCACTGCACCGCCGGACGTCCGCCCGTAATCCGCTGTCGCGTTGCTCGTCACGACCGAGAATTCCTGAACTGCGTCCACGCCCAGAACCGCGCCCGTGATGCTTCCGGGCGCGCCTGAACTGTAATCGTTAATGTTTACGCCATCCAGCCGATAATCGTTTCCCTGCGGGCGATTGCCGCCGATGGTTACGTCAACTCCCAGCCCGCGATTAGGCCGGTCGTTGCTCACTCCGAGCGCTTTCTGCGTGCGCACCTGGGCGACGCCCGGCTCCAGCAGCGTGAGGGATGTCCAGTCGCGCCCGTTCAGCGGCAATTCGACAACCGTGTGCGAGTCCACCACATTTCCTACCGACGAGGACGCCAGTTGAATATCGGAGATCTCCGCGCCTTCCACCCTGACGCTGTCGCTGGCTTGTCCCACCTTGAGCGACACATTGATCTCTCGCCGCTCGCCGACCGTCAGCACAACGTCGCTCACCACGGTTGACGCGAATCCCGCTGCATCCACTTTAATCTCGTAACTTGCGGGCACCAGATTGGGGACAGCGTACAGTCCGTCGGCGTTGGTCGGTACCGTGCGCTCCACGCCTGTAGCCACATTTCGGATGGTCATGTTCGCGTTCGCGACCGCCGCCCCGGTCGGGTCGGTCACCGTGCCCACAATGGTCCCTCCAGCCTCCTGCGCATGGGTGGGGACAAGCGACACTATCACCATCCCGAAAATCAAGACACACATTCGCATCTCTATTCGATTTTTCTGCAGCTCCAGTGATTTCGCCATTCCACCCTCCTTCATACCGCGCTCGGTTTCGCGATCCTTGGTCCTTGCGCTACTCGCGCTCCCTCTTCATGGATCACCCAAAGCCTTCTACTACGATCAACTCGAAATTTCCCTGGTCCTGGCTCATGGCAACACTTTAAAGGTCAGAACCTTTGCGGTCGCTTTCGTCTCTCCAGGAGATACAGCTACGAAGAAACGCGCGAGACTCGGCACCAGCAAACAAGTTTTTGCTCCCGGCTCGGAGGTCACTTTCCCGGCCAACTCATACTGGTCCGCTGTCTTCTGCTGGAAAACCGAGATGTATCCCTCTCCGCCCGGCACGTAGACTCGTCCCTCTGCGGCATCGAACGCGATGTCATCGGACCGCTCGGCTGCGGGAAGGTGCGCGACTACTTTTCCGTTATCCGCGTCCATAACCAGCAGCGTGCCCGGTTTGCGGCACACGATTAGCAAACGGTGGTGCAGTTCGTCGTACGCCATCGGAGAATTGTCCGCCTGAGACCCAATCGGCCAGCGCGCGATTTCCTTCATGGCTCTGCGATCCACCACCGCAACTTCATGCTTGTCGGTGATGTTTACGAAAAGCCGCGAACTCGAGGATTCCAGCGCAAACGCCTCCACATGGTTACTCTCGATTCGCAATTCTCTTACTTTCTTCATCGTCTTGAGGTCGATCGCAACCAGGAAGGAATAATCCAGCGGCACGTCTTTGCCGCCGGTAACGACATAAATGATTTGTGCGGCGTCGTCGAGCTTCATGGAATCGGCCCCCGCCAGACCATCCACATGCGCCACTACCGCATAGTCTGACCCGCGCAAAATCTGCAGCGTGCCCTTGTCGCCGTCGGCCACCAGGATGCGATCCGTTTCCGGCAAATAAATGATGCTGTGCGGCGTGCCGAAGCCCGCAATGCTCTTCAACCGGCGGCCTGTTTTCAGGTCAAACACTTCGACGGTCTTGTGATCTTCTCCGGCAAGAAATAGCCGGCCCCCTTGTTCGTCCACCGCAAAGTGATCGAAATCCCCGCTAAACCCGGGCAGCGGCACCGCGTGAAGAAGCTGCAGCGGCGCAGGTTTGTCCGCCCGCGCCCCCCACACCGGGACCGTCGCCGTGAGGACAAGCAACGCCATCCCGAGGAGGCACCAGCGAACGTTTAAGGCTTGACTGAACTTTGCCCCTACAGTCTCCAACTGCGTGCTTCGCATTCCCTTGGGCCTCTTAGCGAACATCTAACGCCTCGCGTTCTGTTTACCTTAGGTTGTGCCGGTAGCGGATTCTCAGACTCTTGGCATCCCGTTCGGCCCTCTAATTTGTCCGTGCTATTCGGACACCCCAAGCATGACGCGCACTTTGCTTCTCGCCTTCAAGCATTGCAAGTCTTATTGCGTCACATCGAAAACACTTGTTTGTCACAGGCTGGCCAGCAGAAAACAAATCACTTAGAGGTAGGGATAACAAACTCCGCGCTTTGCCGTCCGTGGTAGTCGCGCTATACTCGCCTTCGTCTCCTCACTCCGCGCCATGAATAATTCGACTCTCCCGGCGATCTCGCTGCGCTTTGGCGCGTACGAGTTCGACTTGCGGTCCGGTGAGCTGCGCAAGCATGGCATTCGCATCAAGCTCCAGGAGCAGCCTTCCCAGATTCTCGCCATCCTTTTGGAACACCGCGGGGAGATGGTGACTCGCGAGCAACTTCAGCACCGCCTCTGGCCCAGCGACACCTTCGTTGACTTCGATCACAGCCTGAACACCGCCGTAATGCGGCTTCGCGAGGTCCTAAGTGACTCTTCCGAAAATCCGCGCTTCATTGAAACCCTCCCTCGCCGCGGCTACCGCTTCCTGGCTCCCGTCGAGGAGAAACCCGCCTTCGTCAATGAGCCAACTCCTGTGCAAACCGGAGAGGTCAGCGCATCGCAATGCGCCGATTCGAAAGTTGACTTAACCTCTCCCCCTCTTTTGCCGGCATTCCCGGCCTTTGCGGCCCAGCCGGAGAAGCGCGTCCGGCGACTCAGGCTGGTCACCGTCGCGCTATCCATATTTGCGATTGTCCTCGCCGGTGCTTTCGCTTTCCGATATTTGAAAAGGTCTTCCCTTGCTACCGCGCCATCCGGGCAGTTGACTTCTCTCGTCGTCCTGCCCTTCGAGAATCTTTCCGCAGACAAGGACCAGGCGTACTTCGCCGATGGCATGACTGACGAATTGATCGCCCATCTCGCTAAGATTCGTTCATTGCGCGTCATTTCGCGCACCTCGTCCATGGAATACAAAGGCGCGCACAAAACACTTTCACAGATTGCGCGGGACTTGCATGTAGATTCCGTCGTGGAAGGTACCGTGTTGCGTTCAGGTGACCGCGTTCGAATCACCGCGGAACTTGTGCAGGTTGCTACCGACCGCCACCTCTGGGCAGAGACTTACGAGAGCCAGTTGGGGGATATCCTCACACTGCAAAGCCACGTTGCCAGCGCCATCGTCAATGAAATCCGTGTCAAACTAACCCCCGAAGAGCAGGTCCGGCTCGCCACTACCCGCCAAGTCAGCACCCAGAGTTACGAGAACTACCTCAAAGGCCGCTATTACTGGAACAAGCGCTCCCAGGAAGGCCTCACCAAGGCCATCGATTATTTTCAGCTCGCGATCGAACAAGATCCTAATTATGCCCTCGCCTACGCGGGACTGGCGGACTGCTACAGCATCATCGGTTCAGTAATCGTCGGGACCGTTCCTGCTTTGGAAGTGGCTCCTAAAGCACGAGCTGCCGCCCTCAAATCGCTCGAACTGGATAACACGCTTGCCGAAGCCCAGACTTCGCTGGCTACCGTGCGCTTTAACTACGATTGGGATTGGAACGCGGCCGCCAGTGGATTCCGGCGCGCGGTGGAACTAAACCCTAACTACGCCACCGCTTATCAGCGAAATTCGCTCTACCTAATGAGCATGGGGCGTACCAGCGAGAGCATCGCGGAGATGAATCGCGCGCATGACCTGGACCCCCTCTCGATCAGCACGAACTTCAGTTTGGGCTGGCGCCTCTATTTGGCCCGCGAATATGACCAAGCCATCGAACAGTTGCGAAACACTATCGATATGGATCCGGATTTTGTTCTTCCGCACCTGGTTCTTGGTCAGGCGTACGAGCAAAAGAAAATGTATGACCAAGCGATTACGGAGCTTCGGCGCGCCGTAGACATCTCACAGAGTAGTCCGCCCGCCGTCGCTGCTCTCGCACGAGCCTATGCTGTTTCCGGGAGAACCACCGAAGCGAGAAAGTTGCTGGACCAATTGATGGAGCAATCGAAGAAACGGTATGTTTCCCCATTTTACGTGGCGATTGTCTACGCGGGCCTCGGCGAAAATGATCAAGCCTTAGACTGGATCGAGAAGGCCTACAAGGATCGCTCCAACGCAATCGTTTTCGCCAAGGTCGATCCGCAATTGGACACTTTGCGCTCTACTCCTCGTTTCCAGTCCCTCCTGCACCGGCTAGCTTTCCAAAATTAGATCTACCATCTCGCCGGACTGGCTCACTACCCGGGACTCTCGTGACTTGCGCAACCTATACGGAAAGTGTTCTCATTCGCGGATGCCGTGGGACATCTGGCTCATCTTTTTCGTGCTCGCCTTGATTCTGCCGTGGCGCGGGCGAGTGCGCATGAAGAAATTGCTGGCCATGCCGCGCGTCGGCACGATGGAACGGCTTGCGCTTTACGCTTCGACCATCGCGTTTCAATGGTTTGCCGTCGCGGTGGTGGCATGGCGTGCCTGGGCGCACGGATTCACGGCCTCTCAGCTTGCTTTGACGACCCATGACAGGACCCGGATTCTTGTTGCCTCGCTTGTCGGCGCCGCGACCATTGCGGCCCTTCAGTGGCTGAACCTGCGGCGCGTGGGGAGAATTCCCGTGGAAGCGCGGGGCGCTCTTCAGGCCATCGCGGAACGCATCTTGCCGCAATCCACCGTGGAGTTGCTCCCCTATCTGGCGCTCGCGATTACCGCGGGACTTTGCGAGGAGTTTCTCTATCGCGGGTTCGCCATGGCTGTCTTCGCACAGATAGGATTACAAGCGTGGGCGGTGGTGCTCCTTTCTTCCGTTCTCTTTGGGCTGGCGCATAGTTATCAGGGTCGCGGTGGAATCGTTATGACTCTCTTGATCGGCCTC
>DATNLB010000292.1:0-3954 GCA_035603095.1 Candidatus Acidiferrales bacterium | reverse complement strand
GTTGTTCCCGTGCAGGTGAAGTGGTCGGAGCCTAGCGGCGCGGGCGTCATCGAGTTTGCCGAAGCCAAAGAAGTCAACATGCACGGCGGGCGGCTCGAATTGAGAGGCCGCCCGGCCATTGGCAGCGTGATCGAGCTGACTAACCTTACCTCAACTAAAATAGCCACTGCCCGAGTGATATCCCTGCGTCCCTCCAAGAAGACCGAGGTGCTGGGAGTGGCCGTCGAGCTTCTTACTCCCAGCGAAACGTTTTGGGGCGTGACTTTTCGGCTGAAGAGGGCCATCGACGACTTGCAGAAACTCGAAAACGCCATCAGGTCGGGGGGAATGGACCCTCGCGTCCTCCGTGAGTTTCGCGACGCCGTCGATTATGTACGCAAGACCGCTTGGGCTCTTCAAGAATTGCAGGAGCGCCAAGCCCACCAACGGGATACCGCCACGGTGCGCTCCTTGCTCACCGAGGAGCGCGTCCGTCGCGGCGCTCAACTCTGCAAAGCGCTGGCCTCGGATTTGGACTCCCATGAAGTGACCGAAGAAACCACCGGCACTGCAGATCTTTTTCAAGCCATCCGCGGGGTTTATCAGCGCTTGGCAGCTCTGTTCAATATCCGTGAATCTCGGTAGCCGCTCCCAACCAGGAATCCCTCGAAAACGCAAAAAGAAGCTGATATCTCAGCATATTGCCAACACCTGATTACTGCTGGCTTGCCCTACAGCGAGCGTCCCTCAGTGGCCCAAAGCGGAAGGCCCCGCATCCACTGCCTGGTAAAGGTCGAGACGTCCATTGCCTAGATCGGGACTGATCCAGACCGCGTTCGCCAACGCCCGTTCCGCCGAAGACTCGTTGAAACTCATGCTAACGTTTAACAGCAGGGCCGCCGCGCCGGATACAAAGGGCGCGCTGAAGGAGGTTCCCCATCCCGCGCCAAAAGTGCCAAATGGATAGGTGGTGATGATGCCTTCTCCTGGAGCCGCCACCCACACGAGTTCTTCGCCATAGTTGGAAAACGTAGAGAGCGTGTCATTGTTCGTGGTCGAGGCTACGCCCATGACGCCCGAAAGCGCGGCCGGATAGACTATTTCCTCCTTGCCGTCATTTCCGGCCGAAGACACGCAAATCACTCGGTGGCGGTTCGCATATTTAAGGGCGTTGGACACCTCAGCGGAATACGTTGAGAAACTGAAGCTCATATTCATCACCCTGGCTCCGTTCTGCACCGCGAAGTAGATGGCGCGCAGAACATCTGACAAATAACCGGTGCCATCGGCTTTGAACGCTTTCAGCGGCATGATGAGCGCCGTCGGAGCCACGAGGTGAATGATGCCCGAAACCATGGTCCCATGACCAAACGCCTGGTATTGTGGCTGTCCAAGATTGACTGCCGACGCTGGATCGAGAACCGCAGCTGTCGATTGGTTCACCATCGCTGGTGAAGCGCCGCTGCCGTTAGACGATTGGTTCACGTCCGCGAGCTCAGAAGCTGAACCGGCGATGTTGCGTGTAAAGTCATAACCCTGAACGAGCGCACTTTGAAGTACGGGATGGGTCGGATCGACGCCCGTATCAATCACCGCTACCGTCCCCGCACCGCTCACGCTGAAAGTAGTTTGCGTGTCTGGCAGCCGGATAATGGCAATGGCAGGCTGGCTGACATAGCCGTGGATGACGGTCACTCCAAAGTAATCCACAGGCGCATTATCCGACAATCCGCTGGGCGGCGCCGTTGCGGTGGCTTGCATGACTTTCAGAAGGGCGTCTAGCTCGACGTGCCTGATTCCCGGCTGACTTCGGAGGATTTGCAGAAAGACGTTCGGGTCGATGAAGTCGGGAGTAGAGACCAAGAACACTCTGCCAAGGCTGCCGTCCAGGCCGCTCCCTACGTTACAACCGAGCACTAAGCAAGCATCTTGCAGTTGATCGAGCCCGGACGAAACACGGACAATAAATCTGTTGTCAGCGGCGGCTGGGCTGCTCCACATTCCAAACAAAACTAGAAGGACCCACACTCTCGATTTCATGGCTTAGTCTCCTTACTCTCCATCCCCGGGAGTAATTCTGATAGACATCGAGCTGTGTTGTTGGCTCGAACAATTACGAAAATCCCGCCGCGCTTCGACGGGCTCGTTCCAGAACCGGCAACGGAACCGTTATGCAGTTGGTTTCAGCCATTTTTATTTCTAGGCTGATGTTTGATTCAAAGCGGAAATCCAAATGGAACTCGCCGAACTCCCCGGCATTTACCTGCGCCACCGGACCCCTCCAGCCCTTAAGCGTCACTGGAACACCATCAAACCTGCGATCTGGCTTGGCGGAATCCAGAATTTGCCCCGCGAGTGCCAGGCGATGGGATCCTGCGTCAGGCTCGATCAAGAGATCCACCCTTAGGCTCCCGGCAGCGTAGAGCAGCCTTCGGCTCCGATCCTGCAATCCTCGCACCCCAGCTGGAAGCGGGTCGCGGAGGCTATCGGAGATGACGCGGGCCACGTGCGCGGCGTCCTGAACCCGCGCCTCAGGACGGAACAACGCTTCCAGGCTGCCCAAAAGTTGTTGCAACAGGAACTTCCGTTGCACATGGGAGATCGAGTAGCGCTCGACTAAATCCTTAATCTCTGAATCTCTTTCCTCGTCGGTGATAATCACTACATGTTTTAGGAGATCTGGGTGGAATTCGCTAATCCTCGAAATCACTTCTGCCGCGTGCGAGCTTGAGGACTGCGAGTCAAGTACCACCGCGTCGAATTTTTTTTGCTCCATCGTGGCCAGCGTCTGTGCAACGCTCGAGGCCACCGTGCATTCACAGCCCGCACTTCCCAGCAAAATTCGCATGTTGTCGCGGGCCAATGGTTCCTCCCCGACGATCAATACCTTCTGCCGCTCGCGACCGATACTCATATAAAATCATCCTGTATCAGAGCCTTGGCGTCTAAGCCCGCCACCCCAGAATCGTGCAGAGCCCCCAATATGCGTCCACCCTTGGTAAGTGAAATCCAGCGAAGCCTCATAGCAAAGTGCAACAGTGAATTCGCCCGCTATTCCCAGGCTCCAGTTGGTGCCACTTCTGTAAAATCGCGGGAATTGGTGAAGCCATCATTTCGGTCAACCGAATGCCTTCACTCAGCCACTGGCGACTGCGTCAAACTCCCTGGGGCCTTATACATGATGGCTGGGTGGACCATAGGACTGCCCTGCCGCTAAATCAATCGGGTAAAGTACCTAATTCGAAGCCAGGAGAATCCCGAGGGTAGAAATTATGGTATTGCCCCCTGAAAGCACTTTCGATCGCGCAAACGGGATGGCGCGCCGGTAGACTCGAGCTCGCAACACGCCGAGAAGATTCTGGGTAGGACAATCCTTAATATCAAGATTGTTGAAGACGAACACTTGCATGTAATTTGCGGGCGAAGACGGCCTGACTATTTCTGTCGTGAAAATTTACGGCGGATATCCGGCCAGAATTCCCTGAACAGATTATTGAGGCTGGCAGCCTCCAGTTGTGATGCCCAGTTCACCGCGGTGTTGTGCAAGCTACGCTCTTGTGGTGGGTAATAAAAGTTGGCTAGCCCCGCTTCCATTCCATTCCCCACGATCTCGGAGAAGTTAAAGCTCCTGCCTCCGGAATCGGTCCTGGTAACGACGACACGGGATAACGCGTACCCTGCCCGGCGGAAAAAACCTCCATGGCCGAGGGTATAGTAACGCGGATCTTCGTGCGTCAGCGCTGGAACGATTGCTTCCGTGAAAAAAGATCCGGATGCTTGATCCGCGAACGCTCGCCAATAATAGCGGCCATACCCAGCGGTTCCGTGACCCAACTCCGGATACGACTTCAAGGCCATGCTTTGGCCCGCCTGCAGTCCCGCCCAGATGAACGACGAATAATCCACGCTATCCTGCGTTGCAATCACGAATTTTCCCCGGACGCTTAGCCGAGCAGCCTCTGTGTTGGCGCTCAC